>JBKPRV010000170.1:0-4103 GCA_046734715.1 Actinomycetota bacterium
CCCCGGGACCGGCCGGCGGGGTGGACGCCCTCTGGTCGCAGCCGGGTGCCACCGAGTCGGGCTCGGGGGTGCCGCCGACCTGGCGCCCGCCCAGCAGCGGTCAGTGGCCCACGCCGCCGCCTCCGCCGCCGGACTGGCCGCCGCCTCCGGCCACCGAGCGGCCATCGGAGCCGTCGGAGATCTGGACCCCCCGGCCGGGTCCGTCGACCGAGCCCGAAGCTCCCTTCGCACCGCTGTCGCCTGCATACTCGACCCCGGCGTCGCCCGCCTACACCGCCGCGCCTCCCGGTGCCCCACCTCCGCTGGTCGAGACCTCGGAGCCGCCGCGCCATCGGCGAGGCTGGCTCTTCGCCGGGCTCGGGGTGCTGGCGGTGGCGGCGCTGGCCGCCGGGGCCTTCGTCCTGCTGGGGGGCGAGCGCGGCGACGAGGGCTACGTCTTCGGCACCGTGGGCTCGGCGGCGGGCGACGTCGTGGTCCACACCGGAGACGACGAGGCGCGACCGCTCGTAGAAGGCGAGTCCATCGAGGCCGGCTGGGTGGTCGACGCCCCCGGCGCCTCGGCGGTGACGGTCGACCTGGCCGACGGCGGGGTCGTGCGCTTCGATTCCGGCGCCACGCTCACCTTCGTGGATCGGGCCGAGACGTCGGGCGACGGCGGCGATCCCCGACCGGCCATCGAGATGGACGGGGGCCGCACCTGGCTCAACCCCGTGGGTGAGGGCCCTTCGGCCGGCATCGCCCTCGACTTCCCCGCCGCGTCCGTGGCCCTGTCCGGCAACCCGGTCGCCCTCGACTGCACCAGCACCTGCACCGTCGAAGCCCCGGCGGGCGGCGCCACCGTCACCACCGACGGCGACCTCGATGCCGCTCCCGGGCCCAACGAGAGCCTCCAGGTCCAGGACGGGTCCACGCTGGCCGTCACCACCGCCGCCGGGCCCTCGGCCTGGGCCCAGCAGAACCTCGACGCCGACTCCCAGGCCGGCCTGCCCGCCCCCGAGCCGGCCGACGCCCCCGGCATCAAGGGCACCGCCGTGGTCGACGGCACCTACGCCCTGACCCTCACGGTGACCGGCGACCCGAGCGGCGATGGCATCCCCTCCGAGCTCACGTTCCTGAATGGCAAGCAGTTCACGGTCAACCTGGTCGTGGACGGCAGCGGCTGCGTGACCCAGCCGTGCGACGTCGACGTCACCGCCGACGACGGCGCCACCGGCACGGCCCGGATCGAGGCGGGCACGATGAACCTCTCGTTCACCCAGCCCATCGACTGCTACGACGAAACCTTCACCAATGTGATCGTCGCCGGCATCGGCACCACCGCAGTGCAGGCCCAGCTGAGCATCACCGACGTCACCCAGGACGGCGAGCGCTGGGTGGCCAGCGCCGTCGACGGCGAGGGCACGGTGGCCGCCAACCTCGCCACCCGGTGCAACGAGGGCGAGACGCTCGGGACCTCCACCTCGCCCATGCACCTCTCCGGAGCAGGGGGTCTGTGAACTAGCCTCGCTTCCGTAGCTGGGCTGGGGGGGAAGGCAAAGCTCAGATGTCCACTGCGTACCAGGGCGGCCCCACCGGTCGCCGATCGCTGCCACGGTCGCCCGGGGAGTCCGACGGCGGGGCCTATCGCGACCGCGGTACCGCCCAGCGGCCGGCCCCTCAAGGGCAGCGGCCGGCGCCGCCGCCCACCCGACCCGGGCGGCCGCGGCTGGACGGCTGGGCCGGTCCTCCGAACGCGTCCGCCGAGAACGGCGACGGTCCGCGACCCGCGTCCCGTCGCCGCTGGCTGCTGGCAGCGGCCCTGGGGGTGGTAGTGACTCTGGGCGTGGCGCTCCTGGTCGTCACCGACCCGGGCGACGAGGCTCCGGGCGAGGTCGGCTTGGTGCATTCGGCCTCGGGCGCGCGGGTGCGTACCTCGCACGGGGCCGAGCCGAGGGCCCTGCAAGACGGCGAGGCGGTCCGCTACGGCTGGGAGGTGGAGGCCGGGGAAGGCCCGGGGCTCGAGATCGACCTGGCCGCGGGCGGCGTCCTGCGCTCTGAGGGCGGGGCGACGCTGACCTTCACCGCGGACGGCGAGTCCGGCGAGTCCGGCCCCCGCGTGGACGTCGTCGGCGGTCGCACCTGGTTCAGCCCCGCCGGGGTGCGCGAGTCCGCCGACCTCGTGCTGCGCACCGAGGTCATCACCCTCAGCTCCACCGGCAACCCGGTGGCGCTCGACTGCACGATCGACTGCACGGTGGAGGCACCCGCGGGCGGCGTGAAGGTGTCCACCGAGGACGGCGTCAACGTGGCGCCCGTGGCGGACGAAGTCCTGATGGTCACCAGCGACGGCGGCCTGGTCATGCGCACCATCGACCAGCCCTCGGCGTGGGCCCAGGAGAACCTGGATGCCGACGCGTCCACCCTGCCCCCGCCCGACCCGGCTCCGGTCGACGGGGTCACGGCGGGGGCCCTGCCCGCCGCGGCCTATGCCCTCGACCTGGCCATCACCAACGACGGCGAGGGGGTTGCTCTGCCCGCCGGTGTGATGTTCCGCCGCGGCCAGACCGCCCACTACGAAGCCGCGGTCGACACCGGGTCGTGCCCCCAGGTGCCCTGCGACACCCCCGTCGCCGCCACCTCCACGCGCATCAACACGACCGTGAGCCTTTCCGGCTCGTTCCACATCGAGAACCGGTCGATGGCCCTGACGTTGACCCGGCCGATCGACTGTCCCGTCCCCGCCCCGGCCCGTGTGGTCGGCACCGTCACCATCACGGTCGCCATGATCGTCAGCGAGGCTGCGTACGACGAGAGCTCACACCGCTGGATCGCCACCGTCATGGGCGGCCCCGGCACGTCGGTGGCCGAGATCAGCGACGCGAGCTGTCAGGCCTTCCCCAACAGTGCGGGGGAGCGGACGACGGCGCTGGAGATGACCGGCCACGCGGCCGGCTGAGCCGGACCGGGTAGGTCAGACCGAGATGAGCAGGGCGTCGCCCTGGCCGCCGCCGCCGCACAGCGCGGCTGCGCCGAGGCCGCCGCCACGCCGCTTGAGCTCGAGCATCAGCGTGAGGGCGATGCGAGTGCCCGACATGCCGACGGGGTGGCCGAGGGCGATGGCGCCGCCGTTGACGTTGACGACGTCGTCGCTGATGCCCAGGTCGGCCATCGAGGCCAGGCCGACGGCCGCGAACGCCTCGTTCAGCTCGAACAGGTCGACGTCCGAGACTGCCTTCCCGGCGCCCTGCAGGGCGACGTTGATGGCGCGGGACGGCTGGGTCAGCAGCGACGGGTCCGGCCCCGCCACCTGCCCGTAGCCGACCACCTCGCCCAGCGGCGCGACGCCCAGGCGCTCGGCCGCGGCCTTGGAGGTCACGATCACCGCGGCGCCGCCGTCGGAGATCTGCGAGGCGTTGCCGGCGGTGATGTTGCCGGCCTTGTCGAACGCGGGACGCAGGCCGGACAGGGACTCGACGGTGGTGCCGGGGCGGACGCCCTCGTCGGTGTCGACCACCACCGGGTCGCCCCGGCGCTGCGGGACCTCGACCGGGACGATCTCGTCGGCCAGGCGCCCTTCCTTGATGGCCGCCGCCGCCCGCTCGTGGGACTTGGCGGCCAGGTCGTCCTGAGGCTCACGGGCCAGGCCCGCGGAGGCCGCGTACTTCTCGGTGCCGGCGCCCATGGCCACCTGGTCGAAGGCGCAGAACAGGCCGTCGTACATCATCGAGTCGACCACCGTCTTGTCGCCGGCCCGGTAGCCCTCGCGGGCGCCCGGCAGCAGGTAGGGGGCCTGCGTCATCGACTCCATGCCGCCGGCCACCACGATGTCCGCCTGGCCCGCCCCGATCAGCAGGTCGGCCAGGTAGATGCTGTTGAGCCCGGACAGGCACACCTTGTTGACGGTGGTGGCGGGCACGGTCATGGGGATGCCGGCGTTGACCGCGGCCTGGCGGGCCGTGATCTGGCCGGCGCCAGCCTGCAGCACCTGGCCCATGACGACGTAGTCGACCTGTTCGCCGGAGATACCTGCGCGAGCCAGCGCGGACTCGATGGCGATGCCGCCGAGGTCCACCGCCTGGAACGCTTTCAGCGAACCGAGCAGCTTGCCGATCGGGGTGCGGGCG
>JBKPRV010000171.1:0-9627 GCA_046734715.1 Actinomycetota bacterium
GCCCGGGGCGACCACGAGCCCGTCGGTGGGCAGCGGGAAGCCGACGGCGGCGGTGGCGGCCAGCAGGCCCGAGGCCAGCACCACGCCGGCGGCCACCCCCAGCACCGAGCCCGCCGCGCCGACCAGGGCCGCCTCGACCACCGCGGCGGTCAGCACCTGGCGCCGGGAGGCGCCGATGGCCCGCAGCAGGGCCGACTCCCGCACCCGCTGGGCCGCCAGGATCGTGAACGTGTTGACGATGCCGAAGCCGGCGACCACCAGG
The DNA here is from genome assembly GCA_046734715.1 of Actinomycetota bacterium. Classification (GTDB taxonomy): domain Bacteria; phylum Actinomycetota; class Acidimicrobiia; order Acidimicrobiales; family VFJN01; genus ZC4RG19. The sequence goes on from JBKPRV010000171.1 coordinate 263, forward strand.
GCGACGAAGGCGAAGGCCGCGAGGCCCAGCTCCAGCGCGTCGACCAGGTCGCCCTCCACCTCGGCCTGCTGCTCCGCCGTGAGCCGAGCACCGGTGACGACCTCGACTCCCCTGGGCAGCACCACGCCGATCCGGCGGGCCAGGTCGGCCTGGCTCACCCCGGCGTCGCCCGCGACCACCACGGCCGACACCTGGTCGCTCGACCCGAGCAGCAGGCGCTGCGCCTCGGCCGTGGTGAATGCGACGAGGTTGGTGTCGGGCCGGCTGTCCTGGTCGCCGAAGGTGGCGATCCCGACCACGGTGGCGGGCACCGGGGCGGGCACCAGGACCGTCACGCCGTCGCCCACGGCCAAGCCGCCCTTGCGGGCCAGGGCGCGGTCGAGCACCACCTCGCCGGGGCGGGCGGGGGCGCGGCCGTCCGCCAGCCGCCATGGCGTGAGCTCCGGGACGTCGATCCAGCCTTCGGCCCCGGTGGTGGGCCGGTCGCCCACGCCGGCCACTTCGGCCACGCCCTCGACCCGGGCCCGGGCGGCCCGGACCCCGTCCACACCGGCGACGGCCCCGACCACCGCGGCGGGCAGGGGCGGTCGCGTGTTCTCGGCGCCGCCGGTGAGCTGCGCTGCCGACCGCACGTCGGCGTCGATCCCGGCGTTGGCCGTCGTGTAGGTGTGGTGGAACCCGGCCCGGGCGCTGGCCCCCACCACCAGGGTGGCGGCCAGGAAGGCGACGCCGAGCACGACCGCCACCACCGTCCCGGCGAGCCGCCGCCTGCGCCGCCATGCGGTCTGGAGTGCGAAGGTGATCATGGTCGGACCACCCGCCCGTCGGCCAGCACGACGGTGCGGTCCGCGTACCCGGCGGCCTGGGGGTCGTGGGTGACCATCACCACCGTCTGGCCCAGCGTGTCGACCGACTCGCGCAGCAGGTGCAGCACGCCGACGCCGGTCCGGGAGTCGAGGTTGCCGGTGGGCTCGTCGGCGAAGATGACCTCGGGCCGGCCCGCCAGGGCCCGCGCGACGGCGACCCGTTGCTGCTGGCCGCCGGACAGCTGCGCGGGCCGGTGATCGAGGCGGTCGGCCAGGCCCACCGCCTCGATCACGAGCTCGAGCCAGGCGGGCTCGGGCCTGGTCCCCGCCAGGCGGGACGGCAGCAGGATGTTCTCCCGGGCGCTCAGGGTGGGGACGAGGTTGAAGGCCTGGAACACGAAGCCCAACCGCTCCCGCCGGATGCGGGTCAGGGCGGTGTCGCCCAGGCGGCCGAGGTCCACCTCGCCGAGCAGGACGGTCCCCGAGGTCGGGGTGTCGAGGCCGGCCAGGCAGTGCAGCAGGGTCGACTTGCCGGACCCCGACGCGCCCATGACGGCGGTGAGGCGACCGGCGGGCAGGTCCAGGTCCACGCCGTCGAGGGCGCGGACCGAGGTGTCGCCCTCGCCGTGGACCTTCACCAGGTCCACGGCCCGGACGGCGGGCCAGGTGGTGACGGGAGTGGACATGGGCCCACCGTGGCGGGCCGGGCCCGCGCCCACATCGGCCGGCGGTGGCGCTCGGGCCCCTGCGAAAGTCGGTGATCCGGGGGCCCGGATGTCGACCATCGGCCGTCCCGGTGGCGGCCATCGCCGCCTTAGGGTGACCTCGATGGCATGGTTCCGCGAGCACTTCGGCAGCCGGTGGGTGACCGTGGCCGCCATCGCCCTGAGCGTGTACCTGACCCTCGCCGGCTCGGACGGGCCCTACCCGTGGTCGCCGTTCCCTCGCCCGCTGGCGGTGGCGGCCGGGCTGATCGGCAGCCTGGCGCTGTGGTGGTGGCCCACCCGGCCCGTCGAGGTGGCGGCCGTGAACGTGGCCGCAGTGGCACTGTCGGCCAACCCGGTCCCGGCGGTGGTGGCGCTGTACACCCTCGCCGCCTCCCGGCGGGCGGCCCTGCCGCTGGCGGCCATCAGCGGCGCGGCGGTAGTGGCCTTCGCCGTGCCCGAGTGGGTCGACGCCGGGAAGGTGTCGGTCTCGCCGCTGGTGGGAGGGTTCTTCGCCACGTTGGTGGCGGTGGGCGCCGGCCTCTATGTCCGCACCCGCCACGACCTGGTCCGGTCGCTGCGGGACCGGGCCGAGGCGGCCGAGGCCGAGCGCGAGCTGCGGGCCGAGCAGGCGCAACTGGCCGAGCGGGCCCGCATCGCCCGGGAGATGCACGACGTCCTGGCCCACAAAGTGTCGCTGATCGCCCTCCACGCGGGGGCGCTGGAGGTCAACCCCGACGCGGGCGCGGCCCGGGTCGAGGAGGTCTCGGGCGTCATCCGCGTCACCGCGGGCCAGGCGCTGGAGGAGCTGCGGGCGGTACTGGGCCTGCTGCGCGACGGCGACGGTGCCGCTGACGACCTGGCCCCGCCACCGCAGCTGGCCGACATCGCCCGCCTGGTGGAGTCGTCGCGAGCCGCGGGCCTCGACGTCAGCTACCGGGCCGAGGTGGCGGCGCTACCGGACGGCATCGCCCGGGCTGCCTACCGCGTGGTGCAGGAGGCGCTGACCAATGTGCACAAGCACGCGCCCGGCGCGCCGACGTCGGTGACCCTGACCGGCGACGAGGGCACGGGCGTGACCGTCACCGTCGAGAACGGGCCGCCTCCGGCACCGGCGGCTCCCGCCCTGCCGGGCTCGGGCGCGGGCCTGGTCGGGCTGGGGGAGCGGGTCCGCCTGCTGGGCGGCCGGCTCGACGCCCAGCCCACAGAGGGTGGGGGCTGGCGGCTCGTCGCCTGGATCCCGTGGGCGGCGGCCCCGTGACGCGGGTGCTGATCGTCGACGACGAGGCGCTGGTCCGGGCGGGCCTGCGCATGATCCTGGAGTCGGCCGACGACCTCGACGTCGTGGGCGAGGCCGAGGACGGGGCCGACGCGGCCGAGGCGGTACGCCGCTGCGCGCCCGATGTCGTGCTGATGGACGTGCGCATGCCCCGGCTCGACGGGATCGCCGCCACCGCCGCCATCCGGGCCCTCGATCCGGCGCCCTCCGTCATCGTGCTGACCACCTTCGACCTGGACGACCACGTGTTCGGCGCCCTCCAGGCCGGTGCCGCCGGGTTCCTGCTGAAGGACACCCCGCCCCGCGAGCTGGTCCAGGCGGTGCGGGTGGTGGCCTCCGGGGCATCGATGCTGTCGCCCACGGTGACCCGGCGGCTGATCTCCCACTTCACCGCCGATGACCAGCCCGACCGGCGGCAGGCGGCACGTGACCGGCTGGCTGGCCTGACCGAACGGGAGTCCGAGGTGCTGGCCGAAGTCGGCCGCGGCCTGTCCAACGCGGAGATAGGGACGGCCCTGTTCATGAGCGAGGCGACCGTCAAGGCCCACGTGTCGCGGCTGCTGGTCAAGGTGGCGGCCACCAACCGGGTCCAGCTGGCCATCGTGGCCCACGACGCAGGGCTCGCCTAGCGGCCCTCTAGCGTGGGGTCCCTATGGCCACGCTGGTCGCGTTCCACGCCCATCCCGACGACGAGACCATCATCCAGGGCGGCAGCCTCGCCAAGGCTGTCGACGAGGGCCACCGCGTGGTCATCGTCTACGCCACCGACGGCGATCACGGCGAGGTGCCCGACGGCCTGCTCGCCGAGGGCGAGACCCTCGTGGAGCGCCGCCGGGCCGAAGCCGAGCGCTCGGCCGAGGCGCTGGGCACCGCTCGGCTCGTCTGGCTGGGCTACGGCGACTCGGGCATGGCCGGCACAGCCGACAACGACGACCCCGGCTCCTTCTGGCAGGCGGATGTCGAGAAGGCCGCGGACGGGCTCGCCTCGGTCCTGCGCGAGGAGGCAGCCGACGTCCTCACCATCTATGACCCGCAGGGCAACTACGGCCACCCCGACCACATCCAGGTCCACCGGGTCGGGCTCCGCGCCGCGGAGCTGGCCGGCGTCCCCGAGGTGTTCGAGGTGACCTTCAGCCGCGATCACGTGCGCGAGCTCGTCGCAGCCGCCATCGCTTCGGGTGAGGCGCCGTCGGAGGACATGCCCGACTTCGACGACCCGGACCTGGTCTTCGGCATGCCCGACGAGACCATCACCACCCGGGTCGACGTCACCCCGTGGCTCGACCGCAAGCGCGCCGCCATGGAGGCGCACGCCAGCCAGATCCACGACATGGCCATGTTCCTGGCCATGCCCCCCGAGACCTTTGCCATGGCGCTGGGCACCGAGTTCTACATCCGCCACGACACCCCGGACGGTCATCGCGACACCGGCATATTCGTGTCCGGATCGGCTCGGCGGGCATGATGGCTCCGTGAGCCAGGTCATCAAGATCAACGCCATCACCGTGCCCGAGGGGTCGGGCGACGAGCTCGCCCGACGGTTCGCCGCCCGGGCCGGCGCCGTGGACAACCAGGACGGCTTCGAGGGCTTCGAGCTGCTGAAGCCCACCGACGAGCGCACCACCTGGCTGGTCGTCACCCGCTGGCGGGACGAGGAAGCGTTCCAGGCGTGGGTCAACAGCCCGGCGTTCGGCCACGGCCACGCGGGCGCCGATCGGCCGGCGCCGCACGGGGGACCGGTGTCGGTGTCGAGCGAGCTGTGGTCGTACGAGGTGTCGACCGGCTCGCCCGGCGCCAGCTGATCCTCGGCGAGTCGAGGTGCTGCGCGACGCCCACCTGTGGTGGGCGTGGGTCGTCGTCGTGGGCAACGGGGTGGTGGGCCTCTGGGCGCTGGCGGCCCACCAGTGGCCTCGGTTCCGCCACCGGGCGCTGTGGTGGTGCACGGGCGCGGCCTACGTGGCCGTCGTCATCCAGGTGGTGCTGGGCACGCTGCTGGTCACCCGCGAGGACCGCGAGGCCGGGCAGTTCCACATGTTCTACGGGTTCGTGGCGCTGGCCTCGGTCGGCATCATCTACAGCTACCGCCACCAGCTCGCCCACCGCCGCTACCTGCTCTTCGGCTTCGGCAGCCTGTTCGTGATGGGCCTCGCCATCCGGGCGATGCTGGTGGGGACCACCCGCTCGCTGTAGCTAGAGGTGGACCACCGGGCAGGTGAGGGTGCGGGTGATGCCTTCGATCATCTGCACCCGGCTCACCACCATCTTCCCCAGCTCGTCGACGGTGGCGGACTCGGCCCGGGCGATGACGTCGTAGGGGCCGGTGACATCCTCGGCCGAGACCACCCCGTCGATGTTCCCGACCTCGTCGGCGACCTGAGCGGCCTTGCCCACCTCGGTCTGGATGAGGATGTACGCGCTGACTGCCATCCGGTCCTCCCTCAGAAGAGTGGCTGGTCACGGATCGTAGTAGTGCCGCGAGCCGTCGGCGTCCACCACTCCGTGGACGCCGACGGAGCCACCGGGCGACGTTGCCCGGTCGAAGTGTCAGCTGTGGGACTCGGCCTCGATGGGCGTGCGAGTGTGCGCACCGCCCACAGTGATCTTGCGGGGCTGGGCCTTCTCCGACACCGGGATGGTGAGGGACAGCACGCCATGGTCGTAGGCGGCCTCGAGCCGGCTGGTGTCAAGGCTGTCGCCCAGCAGTAGTCGCCGCGTGAAGGTGCCCTGCGGCCGCTCGCTCGCCAGCAGCTCGTCGCCCTCGGCCCGGTCGAAGCGCCGCACCGCGGTGACGGTCAGCGTGTCGCGCTCGACGGTCAGGTCGATGGACTCGGGATCGACGCCGGGAAGGTCGAAGTTCACGAACACCTGGTCTCCGTGGCGCACCGCGTCCATAGCCATGGACGATGTGGCCTGGCGGGCCACCTGGTTCGCCTGATCGGCCCAGCGGTCCAACTCACGGAAGGGATCGAAGCGCATCAACATTTGGGGAGCCTCCTGCTCACTCGCATCCGACACCACCGATACTAGCAAAGCTAAGTGTTAGTACATCAAGTTTTCTGGTCCGCCAAGCGACAATGAGACGGCGGGCCCTGAGCGCGACGATGGGCTCATGGCCACCACTCCCTACACCCGAGGGCTGCACGAGCTCGGCGACGGCGTCTACGCCTACCTCCAACCGGATGGCGGCTGGGGCTGGAGCAACGCCGGTCTGGTGGTCGACGGGGAGGCGTCGCTCCTGGTCGACACGCTGTTCGACCTCAAGCTCACCGGTGAGATGCTCGACACCATCCGGGCCGCGGTGCCCGCCGCCCGCGACATCGGCACGGTGGTGAACACCCACGCCAACGGCGACCACTGCTGGGGCAACCAGCTCGTGCGCGACGCCGAGATCGTCGGCTCAAAGGCCTGCGCCGAGGAGATGGGCGGCCTGCCCCCGGCCCTGCTCGCCGCGCTGGTCGCCTCCCCGCCCGAAGGCCCGCAGGGCGAGCTCGTCCGCACCATGTTCGGGGCCTTCGACTTCGACGGCATCGAGGTGGTCCCGCCGACCACCACCTTCGAGGGCGAGCTGAGCCTGCGCGTGGGGGACACCGACGTCGAGCTGATCGAGGTCGGCCCTGCGCACACCCAGGGCGACGTGATCGTGCACGTGCCGTCGCAGGGCGTCGTCTACACCGGCGACATCCTGTTCAACGGCGGCCATCCCATCGTGTGGGCCGGGCCGGTGGCCAACTGGATCGCGGCCTGCGAACGCATCCTCGCCCTGGACGCGCCGACGGTCGTGCCGGGCCACGGCCCCGTGTGCGGGCCCGCGGAGGTGGCGGCCCAGCGCGACTACTTCACCTACCTGACCGACGAGGTGCGGCCGCGGGCCGAGGCGGGCATGACGCCGATCGACGCGGCGCGCGACCTCGACCTCGGGCCCTACTCGGGCATGAGCGAGCGCGAGCGGTTGGTGGCCAACGTGGCCGCGGTGTTCCGGGACCTGGGCCTGCCCGCCCCGGCCGACGCCGCCAGCCTCCTGCAGCAGATGGCGGCGTTCGGCGCGGGCGTGTGATCAGCCGCCGGCCAGGCGCTTCTCCAGGTTGGTGAGCTGCTCGCGCAGCTCGGCCGGGACGGTGTCGCCGATCGAGCGGTAGTGCTCGTCGATCTGGGGCAGCTCCTGGCGCCACGAATCGGGGTCGACTGCCACCAGCTCGGCCATGGTGTCGCCCCCGTCGATGACGAGCCCGGCGGTGTCGATGGCCCCCGGCGCGGGCACCCGGCCGATGGGGGTGTCGACGGCCTCGCCCTGGCCCTCCACCCGCTCGACGACCCAGCGCAGCACCCGGCTGTTGTCGCCGAAGCCGGGCCAGAGGAACGACCCGTCCTGGCCGCGACGGAACCAGTTGACCCAGAACAGCTTGGGCAGCTTGCCCGGGTCGGTGGCCCGGCCGATCTCGAGCCAGTGGCCGAAGTAGTCGCCCATGTCGTAGCCGCAGAACGGCAGCATGGCGAAGGGGTCGAAGCGCAGCTTGCCCACGGCGCCGGCCGCGGCCGCGGTGGTCTCCGAGCTCATGATCGAGCCCAGGAACACGCCGTGGTCCCAGTCGAACGACTCGGTCACCAGCGGCACGTTGGTGGCCCGGCGGCCGCCGAAGAGGATGGCCGAGATGGGCACACCCTTGGGGTCCTCCCACTCGGGCGCGATCGACGGGCACTGGGACGCGGGCGTGGTGAAGCGGGCGTTGGGATGCGCCGCGGGGGCGTCGCTGGCCGGAGTCCAGTCGTTGCCCTTCCAGTCGATGACGTGGTCGGGCGGCTCGGCCAGTCCCTCCCACCACACGTCGCCGTCGTCGGTGAGGGCCACGTTGGTGAAGATGGAGTTGCCGTAGACCGTGGCCACCGCGTTGGGGTTGGTGTCCTCGCCGGTGCCCGGGGCCACGCCGAAGAAGCCGGCCTCGGGGTTGATGGCGTACAGCCGGCCGTCCTCGCCGAACTTCATCCAGGCGATGTCATCGCCCACCGTCTCGACCTTCCACCCGGGCAGGGTGGGGATCATCATGGCCATGTTGGTCTTGCCGCAGGCCGACGGGAACGCGGCGGCGATGTAGCGCTTCTCGCCCGCCGGCGGGGTGACTCCGAGGATCAGCATGTGCTCGGCCATCCAGCCGTCGTCGCGGGCCATCGTCGAGGCGATGCGCAGCGCGAAGCACTTCTTGCCCAGGAGAGCGTTGCCGCCGTAGCCGGACCCGTAGGACCAGATCTCGCGGGTCTCGGGGAAGTGGACGATGTACTTGTGGTCGGCGTCGCACGGCCACGGCACGTCGGGCCGGCGGTTGCCCTCGGCGTCGACCAGCGGATAGCCGACCGAGTGCAGGCAGGGGACGAACTCGCCGTCGGCGCCCAGCACGTCGAGGGGGCCCTGGCCCATGCGGGTCATGATCTTCATGCTCGCGACCACATAGGCCGAGTCGGTGAGCTGCACACCGATGTGCGCGATGGGCGATCCCAGCGGGCCCATCGAGAACGGCACGACGTAGAGGGTGCGGCCTCGCATCGCACCGGAGAACTTCTCGCCCAGTTCGGCGCGCATGCCCTGGGGCTCGCGCCAGTTGTTCGTGGAGCCCGCGTCGGCCGGGTCCTCGGAGCAGATGAACGTGCGGTCCTCGACCCGGGCGACGTCGCCGGGGTCGGAGCGGGCCAGGAAGCTGTTGGGGCGCTTGGACTCGTCCAGGCGCGTCAGGGTCCCGCCGTCGACCAGTTGCTGCGTCAGGCGCTCCCACTCCTCCTCGGAGCCGTCACACCAGTGGACCTCGTCTGGCTGGAACACCCCCGCCCAGTGGTCGACCCAGTCCTTCAAGCTCTGATTGGTGGTGGTTGCAGCCATGGTCCTCCGGTCGGCGATGTCTGGGGGCGGTCAGTCGGAGGTCGCGTCGTCCCCTGGCGGGAAGCGTTCGGGGTCGAGCCCCGGCGTTCCCATGTCGACCTCCGAGCCCAATCGCAGGCGCGTGGCCCGACCCTCGCCGTCGAGGTCGAAGATCACGCGCTGCCCCTGGCGGAGCAGCCGGAAGACCGAACCTTCGAGCGCGTCCGGGGCGAGGTCGACCTCGCTGAGGTCGGTGTCGCGGACCACGATCCCGTCCTTTGAGCCCGGGTCGTACGCCTTGATCACACCTTGCACCGGTTCGACTCCCTCGTCGTTACGGCTCGCGATTGGGTCCTGTCACCGTATCGGACGGACCGGTAAGTAGCCCAAAGCGCATCCGTGACCACGCCAGGCGCATGGCCGGACGCGGCAAGGGCGCCCCCAGGGGACGCCCTTCGCGGAAAACCTGCGCTATACCGACGCTACGGTCGGTAGGGAAATTCGGTCCCGGTCAGTGGGCGAGCTTGGTGACCTTGCCCGACTTGATGCAGCCGGTGCAGGCCGACACCCGCTTGGGCGCCCCGTCGACGAGCGCGCGCACACGCTGGATGTTGGGGTTCCACCGGCGCTTGGTTCGCCGGTGCGAGTGGCTGACACTCATGCCCCACGACGGGTGCTTGCCGCACACCTCGCAAACGGCTGCCATCGGACGCGTCACCTCATGTCGGGCT
>JBKPRV010000172.1:0-7235 GCA_046734715.1 Actinomycetota bacterium
CCCGTGCCCCGGCTGGAGGCGGCGTGGGCCGCCGCCCTGGCCGGCGACCACCGGGTCGTGGTGGTGGCCGGCGACCCGGGGATCGGCAAGACGACGGTCGCGGCCGAGCTGGCGCTGCGGGTGCACGCCGGGGGCGGCACGGTCCTCTACGGCCGCTGGGACGAGGAGGGCCTCGCCCCTTACCAGGCCCTGCGCGAGGCGCTCGGCACCTACGCCGCCGACTGTCCCCGGCCGCTGCTGCGGGCGGACGTGGCCGAGCACGCGGGCGAGCTGGCCCGGCTGCTCCCCGACATCGGCGCCCGCATCGGCGGGGTGCGCCCGCCCCTGGCCGACGACCCCGACGCCGAGCGCCTGCGGCTGTTCGACGCGGTGCGGGACTGGCTCGGCGCCATCGCCGCCCGCCGGCCGGTCCTGCTGGTGCTCGACGACCTCCAGTGGGCCGAGCGCTCGTCGCTCCGGCTGCTGCGCCACGTGCTCGACTCGCCGCCGGCCGATCCGCTGCTGGTGGTCGTCACCATGCGCGACGGCGACGTCGAGGGCACCGGCCCGCTGCACCGGGTCGGGTCCCTGGACGCCGGGGAGCCGGAACGGATCGACGTGCCCGGCCTCGAACCGGACGACGTCCGCCAACTGGTCGGCCAGGCGCTGGGCCGCCCGCTGGCCGAGGACGAGGCGGAGGCGACGGACTGGCTGGCCAGCGAGACGGCCGGCAACCCGCTGTTCCTGCACGAGATCCTCCGGGGCCTCGACCCGGCCGACCCCGCCGCCGCGCTGCAGGCGGCCCGGGACCGGCTGCCCGAGCGGGTCCACGACGTCGTCCGGTGGCGGCTCTCGGGCCTGTCCCCCGCGGTGGAGGACGCCCTGGCGGCGGCCTCGCTGATCGGCGAGGAGTTCCCGCTGGACGTGCTGGCCACCACGCTCGGGGTGCGCGAGCTCGACCTGCGCCACCGGGTCGACGACGCCGCCCGGGTCGGGGTGGTGCGGGAGGTGGGCGACGGCCGCCACGCCGCCTTCACCCACGCCGTGGTGCGGCGGACGCTGCAGGACCACGTCGGGCCGGCCCAGGCCGCCACCCTGCACCGCCGCATCGCCGAGGCGCTGGTGGCCCAGGATGGGAAGGCCGCCGCCGAGATCGCCCACCATTACCTGCAGGCCGCCGACGCCGCCACCGCGCCCATGGCGGTGCGCTGGGCCCGGGCCGCGGCCGACCAGGCCCGCATCGAGACCGCGTTCGAGGGCGCGGTGTGGTTCCTCGGCCGGGCCGTCGACGTGCATGACGCCCACCGCGACGACAGCACTGGCGCCCGAGAGACGGCCTGCGAGCTGCGGCTGGACCTGGCCGACGCCCACGACCGGGCCGGCGAGTTCATCGCCCGCGACGGCCGGCACCTGGAGGCCGCGGAGCTGGCCCGCGACCTCGACCGCATCGACCTGTTCACGCGGGCGGCCCTGGGCTATGGCGGCCGCCTGCCGGACGCGCCCCCGTCCAACCCGCGGGCCCGCGAGCTGCTGGAGCAGGTCCTCGACCGCCTACCGGACCAGGACAGCCGGGCTCGGGCCCTGGCGCTGGCCCGCCTGGCCCACGTCCGCCACGGCGACGCGCCCCACGCCGAGCGCAAGGCGCTGGCCGACGAGGCCGAGGGCATGGCCCGCCGGCTCGACGCCCCGGTGGTGCTGGCCTCCGTGCTGTGCTCCCGGGTCCTGGCCCTCGACGGCCCCGACGACCTGGACGAGCACCTGGACATCGGGGCCGAGGTCATCCGCATCGGCGAGCAGACCGGCGACCAGGACCTGGTGCTGCAGGGCGCCCGCGCCCGCATCCATCCGCTGTTCGCCCTGGGGGCGCACGACGCGGCCCGGGACCTGGCCGACCGCTTCACCCAGCTGGCCGCCACCGTCCGCCACCCCGAACACCTGCGCATCGCGACCATGTGGCGGATCATGTGGGCGGGCCTGGAGGGCCGCTTTGCCGAGGCCGAGGCCGAAGCCGGCGAGCTGCGCGAGCGGCTCGAGGTCGCCGGCCACTCTCAGGCGGGCAACATCCACGCGGGCGAGACGTTCGTGCACCGCTGGCTGCAGGGCACGCTGGTCGGCGCCACCCCGGCGGTCGAGGGCGAAGCCCAGCTCAGTCCGGCCCAGCTCACCTTCTGGGCCATGCACGTGTGGGCGCTGGCCGGGGTCGGCCACCACGAGTCCCTGGCTCGAAACCTGCGGTCCCGGGACGTGACCGAGCTGGCGGCGGTCGACGCCGGCTACAACTGGCTGATGGCAGTGGTCGGCGTGGCCATCGCCGCTTCGACCGCCGGCAACCCCGCCTGGGCGCAGGCCGCCCACGACGCGCTGGCCCCCTACCGCGGGCGCAACTGCGTGATGGGCTACGTCGCTTACCTCGGCGCCGTCGACCACCACCTCGGCACCCTCGCGGCCGTCCTGGGCCGCCCCGACGAGGCCGTCGAGCACCTGGACGCCGCCCTGGACCGCCACCGCACCATCGAGGCCCGCCCCTGGGTGGCCCTGTCGGCCGCGTGGGCGGCCAACGTCCGGGCCGAACGCGACGGCCCCGGCGACGCGGCCCGCGCCGACTCCCTGCGCGCAGAAGCCACCGCCCTGGCGACGGAGCTGGACATCCGGTCCCTCCCCGCCCCCCACGCCCGGTTCAGTGGTTGAACCTGTCCAGGTGCTCGGTGAGCTTGGGGTAGACGTCGCGCGACGCCGAGCGTCCGATCAGGGCGTCCAGGTGGGCGTACCGGGGTAGCAGCAGCCGCTTGTACAGCGTGGGCTCGTTGTGGGATTGCAGCCAGCGCAGGGTCCGCATGCTGCCCGCGGGCTCGAAGATGTAGTTCTTCTCGCCCTGGACCAGCAGGATCGGCAGCCGCAGGCGCTCGGGGTGGGCGGTGTAGATCGCTTCGCCCTGGGCGTCGACCACCAGGCGCCGCTGCATGATCGTCCCCATGTGGCCGAGCGAGGCGAGGTTGCCCACGCCGAACAGGTCGTCGAGGTGGTCATGGGTGGCGTCGTTGAGCTGCTCGTGGGTGTGCGTACAGCCGTAGATGGCGTTGATCCAGCGGCACAGGGCCTTGTCGCAGCGCTCGGACCGCGGCATCGGCACGGCCCGCAGCGCCAGGTCCAGCGCGGCGTTCGGCAGGTTCACGCCCCGCAGTGGGGACACCTGGCGCGCCCCGACCCAGCCCAGCACCCGGTTCACTTTGAGCGCGGCCTTGGTCTGGTTGAGGTAGGACGTGCCCGGGTGCAGGGGGAACTGCATGGCGACCGCCGAGCGCACGCCGGTCATCCCGGTGGCGAGCGCCATGAGCAGGGAGGCGGAGCCCACGCAGTGGCCGAGCGCCTGAACGCTCGGCGCCCCCGTGACCCGCCGCACCTCGGCCACGGCCGTGGGCCAGTCCTCGCGGGCGATGTCGTCGAGCGTGAACGACGTCCACGCCGACGGCAGGTCGACGCTGGCCCGGTAGTCGAGCAGCCAGACGTCGTAGCCCGCCTCCACCAGGTGCTCGGCCAGGTTGGTGTCGACGGTGTCGATGATGAACGAGGCCGCCGGCATGCCGAAGCCCGCGGCCAGCACCACCGGCCCGCGCCGCCCGCCCTCGTAGCGGACCAGGCGCAGCCAGGCGTCGTCGCCGAGCGCGTTGCCCTCGTGCCAGTTCCCGGCACCGTCGCACCAGCGCGGCTCGGGGATCGGCAGCCGCAGCTTGCGGTGCCCGGCACCCTCGAGCGGAACCGGCCGGCGCGGCTCGGCGGGGAACCGGCCGACGTCGTGGATCGGGCCGCCGTACACCTTGAGCAGGGAGTGGGCGAAGGTGCGCCCGAACCGGGACAGCCAGCGAGCCTGGTCCAGCGCCCCCTCGACCCCGGTGATCCGCATGGTGGTGAGCTGGCGGGCGAAGTCGCCGGGGGCTATGCGCAGCACGCCGGCGGCTGCAACGTCACCGTCCGGACCGCCCGCGCGGACGGTCACGTACAGCGTGGTGGTGTCGTTCCAGGCGTCGAGGGCGAACGACCGGTCGTTCAGCACCTTGTGGCCCTCGAAGGCGAAGCGCCGCCCGTCCTCGGCCACGAGGTCGAGGAAGTAGTGCATGTTCCAGGTGTCGACGTGGGTGGGGTCCTCCTGCACCAGCCGGAAGGTCCCGTCCGCCACCCGCAGCCGGTGGGGTGACAGGACCGGGGCGATGACCGTGCCGCTCAGCCGGCCGGGCGTGGAGGGATCAGCGAGCAGCGCGGGCAGGTCGTCGATCTCGATGGTCAGCACGAACTCGCACAGCGTGCCGTCGGCCCGGCCCCGCTCGGCCCCGGCTCGGGCGGCATCCTCACTGCCGCCGTGGGCCGCGGCGCCGACCCAGCCCGCCATCCGCTCGGTGAAGCGGACGCCGGGGATGGTGGTTCCGGCCAGGCGCCGCACCAGCGGAGGTGTCGGCCCCCGGTCGACCTTCCAGCCCCGCTCGGCCGCCAGCAGCGCGGCCGCACGCTCGCTCAGGGCCGAGATGGTGAGCAGGGGGTTGACCGCCAGCGGCCGCGGGACGATGGCGCCGTCCGCCACCAGCAGCCCCTCGTGCACCGCGGTGCCCTCCCCGGAGAACACCCGGCCCCGGTCGTCGACCACACCGTGGGCGCCGTCGTCGGCCATGGCGCACCCGCCCAGCGGATGCACGGTCACCAGCGACTCGTGCAGCATCGGCGACCACAGCGGGTTGCCGACGTACTCGGCACCCAGGGCGGCGGTGGCCGAGCGCAGCAGCGTCGCGTCCCGGTCGAACATGGGGAGGTCGCCGAGGGCGGGCCAGTCCACCCGCAGCTCGGGCCCGTCCAGGCTCAGCTCGCCGTCGCCGGGGTCGTCGCTCATGACCAGGTAGGTGAGCGAGCGGTCGGCGGGGCCGCCGGTGCGGTCCCACAGTGCGCCGCCAGTGGCGCGGGCCCGGCGCACCAACCGGGCGGCGAAGGCCGCGGGGCTGCCGCCGTCGTCGATGTCGGCCGCCACCGCGAAGGCCGCTGGCATGAGCGAGCGCAGGGCGCCGGGGATGGAGCCCTCCTCGATGATGGTGGCCCGGCCGGGCGTGTCCTTCCCGCTCACGTCGACGACCCCGGTGATGCAGGGCCCCACCGCGTTGTGGGCCGTGGCGGCTCGGCGGCCCAGGCCGATGCCCCGCATCTCCGGGTCCTTCACGTCATAGGCGAACGCCAGCACGTCCCCGTTGCCGGAGAAGGCCTGGCCCAGCCGGGGGGAGACGGCCAGGCCCTCGGCCCGTGAGCGCATCAGGATCTCCGTCGATCCCAACGTGCCTGCGGCCAGCACGACCACGTCGGCGAACACGAAGGAGGCCGGCGGGTCGAAGCGGGTGCGGCCCCCGCCCACGACGTCGAAGGTCACCACCCAGCCGCCGTCGCCGGGGCCCCCGGAGACCTTGCGCACCGTGCGCACCTCGGCCTCGCAGTACACCTCGGCGCCGTGGGCGACGGCATCGGGCAAGTAGTTGACGGAGACGGTGTTCTTGGCCCCGTGGTTGCAGCCGGCCACGCAGTCGCCGCACAGCGTGCAGGCGGCCTGGGTGATCCCGGCGGCGTTGGGGCCGGCGGTGAAGGTTACGTTGAGCTTGGGGCGGATGACGCTGGCGCCCACGCCGTCCGCGGCCTTGCGCAGCGCGGTCAGCTTGCTGGGCTCGGGCCAGTCCTCGGGGTAGGGCGTC
Source organism: Actinomycetota bacterium (assembly GCA_046734715.1). Lineage (GTDB taxonomy): Bacteria > Actinomycetota > Acidimicrobiia > Acidimicrobiales > VFJN01 > ZC4RG19. The sequence goes on from JBKPRV010000172.1 coordinate 5,697, forward strand.
GAGCCCAGCATGCGCTCGGCGGCGTCGAAGTAGGGGCCCAGCTCGGCGGGGCCGCGGGTCCGGCCCCTCAGCGCCGCGGGCCAGCGGGCGTCGTCGTAGACCCAGGCCGGGGGGCGCAGGGCCACGCCCGCGTTGATGAGCGAGGTGCCGCCCAGGCCGCAGCCGACGATGACGCTGAGGTCGTGGCCGGCGCGCAGGTCGAACAGCCCCGTCGCGGGGCCGCGGCGCCGGTCGCCGGTCCGTACCTGGAGCTGGCGAGCGGCTTCGAGCATGGTCGAGGGGAAGTCGCCGGCCGTCAGCTCGCGGCCCCGCTCCAGCAGGCACACCGACCGGCCGGCCCGGGCCAGCCGGGAGGCGGCGATGGCGCCGCCGTAGCCGGAGCCGACCACGACCACGTCGTAGCGCGCTCGCATCCGGTGGTGAGGGCTGGACAGGCGCGGGAGCGGGGGAGGGGTGGGCGTCGGGGGCACCCGCCGGTTCCCCTGGGCAGCTCCGCTGATGGTGTCCATGGCTACTCCCCGGTCCTAGCGCCGCCCGCGCAAGCGGGCCGACCCCGCCGCAGGCCGGCCCACTGCTGGGATACAACTGTGCCTCTCACCCATCCCGCCGATCATCCGCCACGATCTGCCCGGGGAGGGGTTCCAGTTGCTCCGTGCCCACATCCTCCGCGCTAACGCGCAAACCGCGCGCAAACGCGCGCCGCGTGTGTCAACTGTCACAGGTAGCGTTCCATTCCCCGCCATTGCCTGTAGTGGCACAATGGTCCGCCGGTCCGAGGGAGGCACGTGCAACTCCAGATCACGCTCGCCGGGGTCGTCCGGGTCGGGGAGACCGTGGTGGGGGGTCCTCCGCGCGTCGTGCTCGCCGCGCTGGTGCTGGAACGCCCCGCGGGGCTGCCCCGGGAGCGCCTGGCCGACATCGTCTGGCCCGATCGGGCCCCCAAGACCTGGGCGTCGGCCCTGCGCACCCACATCAGCCGCGTCCGTTCGGTGCTGGCCGCGGCGGTGCCGGGCGCGGGCGAGATCGTGGTGGCGGGCGAGACCGGCTACCAGCTCGCGCTGCCCCCGAGCGTCACCCTCGACATCGACGTCGAGGCGGCGGAGCGGGACCTCGGCGCGGCCCGCGCCGCCCTGGGTGCGGGCGATGGGGCTGCGGCACTGGCCGCCGCAGCCGCGGCCGTCGACCGACTGCGGTCCCCCTTCCTGCCCGGCCACCCCGGCGAGTGGGCCGACGAGGTCCGCTTGGGGCTCGACGACCTGCTGGTGGGGGCGCACGAGGTCGCCAGCCAGGCCGCCCTGGCCACCGGCGACCCCGACAGGGCGCTGGCTGCGGCCGACGCCGCGGTGGCCAGGTCCCCGCTGCGGGAGAGCGCGCACCGGGCCCGGCTGGCCGCACTCGCCGCCGGGGGCAACCGGGCCGAGGCACTGCGGGCCTACCAGCGCCTGCGCCGGGCCCTGGCCGACGAGCTGGGCGTCGACCCGTCCCCCGAGACCGAGGCCGCCTACGTCGCCCTGCTGGGGCCGCCCGCGGGCGCAGCGT
>JBKPRV010000173.1:0-6003 GCA_046734715.1 Actinomycetota bacterium
GCTCCCGCCGGTCGACCTTGGGGCGGGGCGCGGTCGGACGCACCCGCGCCCGGACCTGTGCCTCCGCCCGCAGGCGCCCGAACAGGCCCTTTTGCGGCTCCTGGACGACCTCCATCTCGGCGTCCTGCTCGTCGACCCCGAGCTGGTCGAGAGCGGCCTCCTTGGCCTCCTCGACCGTCCGTCCAGTCGTCTGAACCCATTCCACTGCGGTTACTTCCTCTTCTTCTTCTTGCGGGACCGGGGATGCGGCTTGGGCGCCGACGATGCCCCGCTGGGTGCGGTCTGGCGGTCTTGCGGGCGAGCCTTGGCGGTCGGAGTCGCACCGTTGCCGCTGCCGTTGCGGGCCGCGGTGCGGCCCTTGTCCGCCGGCTTGCGGTCGACAGGCTTGCCGTCGACGGGCTTGCGGTCGGCCGGCTTCTTGCCCGCCCCCTCGCCGTTCTTCTTGGCCTCCCGCGCCTCTTGCATGGCCTTCTGGGCTTGGCGGCCGATCGAGTCCTCCCCGGCGTACAGGGAGCGGGTGATGAACGCCTGCTGCCCGACCCGCCACAAGGTCGAGACCAGGAAGTAGATGCCGATGGCCGCGGGGCTCACGAAGGCGAAGAACACGTAAAGGGCCGGCCCGAGCCGCATCATCATCTGCTGCTGCGGGTTGACCTCGCCGCCCGGGTTCCGCCCCATGATCTGGCGCTGCTGGTACCAGCTCAGGAAGGCGATCATCGCCACCAGCAGGATGTAGGGCAGCGCCACCAGGAAGCCCTTGGACAGCGCCTGGACCGCCGAGATCGACAGATCGAAGTGATCCTTGCCGATGGCGTTCATCTCGGTCTTGCCGATCAGCGACTGGTACAGCTCGTCCGACGGGTGCAGGTACTTCGGCTTGAAGCCCGCGGTGATCTGCGCCGCGGGGTAGAAGTCGCTCTTCAGCAGTTGCTGGACTCCCAGGAACTTCGCCTGGTTGGTGAGCCCACGCACCACATAGAAGAGGATCGAGAACACCGGCATCTGGATCAGCAACGGCAGGCAACCGCCCACCGGGTTGATCTCGTGCTCCCGGTAGAACGCCATCAGCTCCTCGTTGAGCTTGGCGCGATCGTCCTTGTACTGGACCTGCAGCCGGCGGATCTGGGGCTGCAACCGCTGCATCTCGATCATCGACCGCGTGCCCTTGAGGGTGAGCGGCGTCGTGATCAGCATCACCACGCACGTCAGCAGTGCGATGGCGACTGCGTAGTTCGGGATGAGCGTATAGAAGAAGTTGAGGGTGCCGGAGATCAGCTGGAAGAGACCGTCTAGCATCAGTGGTGCTTTCCTTCAGGAACGGGATCCCACCCGTGACCACCCCAGGGGTGGCATCGGGACAGCCGGCGCATCGTGAGGGCACTGCCCCGCACGGCGCCGTGGTGCTCGAAGGCATCGAGGGCGTAGTTCGAGCACGTCGGGACGTACCGGCAAGGCGATGGCCGCCCCGCGGTCGCCCTCTGGTAGAGGCGGACCACGCCGTGCAGCAGACGAGCGACCGGGCTCATCGGCCCACCTCGTCACGCAGCGCGGCGCACGCCCGCTCCAGGTCATCGCGTAGTTCGCTATATGTACATCCGGCCGACTCCGGCCGCACGGTCACGAGATAGGCGCCGCACTCCAGCCCGCCCGCGGTGGTGCGGTCGAGCTCGCGGACCGCCTCGCGGAGGCGGCGCCGGACGCGGTTGCGCACGACGGCGGGCCCGACCTTGCGGCCGACGGCGTAGGCGACCCGGACGTCGTTCCCGCCAGGCAGGTAGACGACCGTCATCGGCCCACGCCGTGCCCTCCGCCCGTCACGCCGCAGCGCGTCGAACGTTGCACGGTCACCAACCCTCCCGATCAGGCCGAGAGGCGCTCGCGGCCCTTCCGGCGCCGGGTTCGGAGGATCGCCCGGCCGGCCCGGGTGGACATCCGGGACCGGAAGCCGTGCCGCTTCGCTCGTCTCCGGTTGTTCGGCTGATACGTGCGCTTCACCTTCTGCCTCCTCGGCCACGCGGCCTCCTCGCTCGTCGCGGGGCCAGCGGCGGGATAAGAACCAACTCGACGACGCGCGGCGGCGGAGCACCCGCGTCGGTGCCGGGACAACGCTAGAGCCCGACGGGCCGATTGCGCCAACCGGCCCCCGTCTATCTGTGCGCGCGCAGCGTGTCTTTTGCCACCCCTCAGGGTAGATCGTCCACACCCCGCCCCCAGGGATGGGTCCCCACCCTGTGGATGACTCTGGTCGGCGCCCGGTGCCGGTGCTACGTTGCGTCGACCCCGACCCTCTGGGTCGGGGAGCCAGAGCCGGGGACGCCAGCGCGCCGACCGGCAGTCGGCGGCATCTCCCCGACACCTGTCGGCTACCTGGCGTCAAGTGCTTGTGCGGTCATCCACAAGTGTGGATGGTGTTGTGGATGACCTGCGCGACCCAGGAGGATGGTCAGACGTGATCAGCGATGCGCACCGTTTGTGGTCCATGTGCGCAGCGCTCCTGCGGGCCCAGGTGTCGGATCCCGTGTGGCACACCGCCTTCGAGGGCGTGCGGGCCGTGGGCTACGACGGCCACCACCTCACGCTCGGCGTCGCCAGCGCCTTGGCCAAGGAGCGCATCGAGGGCCGTTACCTCGGCCTCGTGCGCGACGCTCTGGCGGAGGCCGGGGCCCCCCACGTCGAGCTGGTCCTGCGCATCGAGCCCCCGGAGCCCCCGGCCCTGTGGACCGTGCCTCCGCCGGCGCCCGCCCACAACCCGGTGGCGGCCGCTAGCGGGAACGGCGGTCCGCTCGACCGACCGGCACGGGAGCGCGACCTGCCCACCCGGGTAGGCGACATCGAGCTCAACCCCCGCTACACCTTCGAGAACTTCGTGATCGGTGGGTCCAACCGCTTCGCCCACGCCGCCGCCCAGTCCGTGGCCGAGATGCCGGCCCGGCGCTGGAACCCCCTGTTCGTGTACGGCGACGCCGGCCTGGGCAAGACCCACCTGCTCCAGGCCATCGCCAGCTACGTGAACGACAACTACCCGGCCTACCGGGTGCGTTACGTCACCTCCGAGACCTTCCTGAACGAGTTCATCGACTCCATGCACTCCGACACCCGCGACGCCTTCAAGCGCCGCTACCGGGACATCGACGTGCTGCTGGTCGACGACGTGCAGTTCTTCCAGGGCAAGCAGGAGACCCTCGAGGAGTTCTTCCACACCTTCAACCACCTGCACCAGACCAACCGCCAGATCGTGCTGTCGTCGGACCGGGCCCCGGACCAGATCGGCTTCGAGGACCGGCTGCGCAGCCGCTTCCAGCAGGGCCTGCTCACCGACATCCAGCCCCCCGAGCTCGAGACCCGCCTGGCCATCCTCCGCAAGAAGGCCGAGCTCGAGACGGCCCGCATCCCGCCCGAGGTCCTGGAGTTCATCGCCGCCAACATCAAGGACAACATCCGGGTGCTCGAGGGCGCGCTGATCCGGGTGTCGGCGTTCGCCAGCCTCACCCACGAGCCCATCACGGTGGACCGGGCCACGCAGGTCCTAGCCGACCTGCTCAGCGAGAACCAGCCCCGGCCCATCACCCCTCAGCTCATCCTGGAGGAGGCGGCCACCCAGTTCGGCTTCACGATCGAGGAGCTGAAGTCCAAGCACCGCCAACGCCCGCTGGTCACGGCCCGCCAGATCGCCATGTACGTCATGCGCGAGCTGACCGAGCTGTCCTACCCCAACATCGCCCGCGAGTTCGGCGGACGGGACCACACCACCGTCATCCACGCGGTGGAGAAGATCGGCGCGCTCATGTCCAAGGATCGCCAGATCTATGACCAGGTCACGCGCCTGATGAAGGCGGTCCGGCAGGGTGACTGACCCCCGACCGGCGCCTCCGTGGACAACCTCGTGGACAGGTTGTGGACGGGTCGTGAACCGCAGGGGACCGGCGGCCGACGATCCCCAGCCGCATCCCGCGCCCACCCCTCCGGCTGTGGGAGCCTGGGGACAGGACGGGGACGGCGATAGGCCCGCTGACCAGGGCGGACGATCGCTCGTCCACAATCCACACCCCCTACTGCTACTTCTGGTTGTCATACATCTACAACGGCAGAGAAAGAGAGCGACGGCGTGAAGTTCCGATGCGAGCGTGACGTCCTCGTCGAAGCCCTGGGCACTGCGGGCCGGGCCACCGCCAGCCGTGGTGGCGCACTGCCGGTGCTGGCAGGCATCAAGGCCGATCTCGCCGGCGGCACCCTGACCCTGACCGGGCACGACCTCGAGCTGACCATCTCGGTGTCGATCCGCGAGGGCGTCAGCGGCCGCGAGGACGGCAGTGCGGTGCTGCCCGCCCGGCTGGTGTCCGACGTGGTGCGCTCCCTGCCGCCCGGCGCCGTCGAGGTCGAGGTGGACGGCGAGCAGGCTCGCATCACCGCGGCCCGCTCCGAGTTCACGCTGCGGGTGTTCCCGGTCGACGAGTTCCCCCGCCTGCCCGATCCCGTGGCCGACGGTGTCACCATCGACGCCGGCGAGCTCGCCGCCGCGCTGCGCCAGGTGGTGCCGGCCGCTTCGTCCGACGACGCCCGGCCCATCCTCACCGGTGTGCTGGTGTCGGCCGAGGCGGGCGGGTTGCGCCTGGTGGCCACCGACTCCTACCGGCTGGCGGTGCGGGACCTGCCCGGCCAGTCCGTGCTGGCCGAGGGGCAGTCGGTGCTGGTGCCGTCGCGGGCGCTCAACGACCTCACCAAGGTGCTCACCGGCGTGGACCAGCTCACCCTGCGGCTGGGGGAGCGCGATGCCAGCTTCGAGGCCGGCGACGTGCGGCTGACCACCATGCTCATCGAGGGCGACTTCCCGAACTACCGCGGCCTGATCCCCAGCCAGCACCCCAACCGGCTGACCGTCAACCGCGAGGCGCTGCTGGAGGGCGTGCGCCGGGTCAAGCTGCTGGCCCGCGAGGCCACGCCGGTCCGGCTGGCCATGACCAGCGACGGACTCGACCTGGTGGCGGTCACCCAGGACGTGGGCCAGGCCCACGAGTCGCTCGACGCCAAGTACGAGGGCACCGAGCTCACGGTGGCGTTCAACCCCGACTACCTGCTGCAGGGCATCGAGGTGCTTCCGGGTGACGAGGTCACCATCGAGTCGATCGACTCGCTCAAGCCGGCACTGGTGAAGAGCCCCGAGCACCCCGAGTTCCTCTACCTGCTCATGCCCGTGCGCGTGAGCTGAGCGCGTGCAGGTCCGCACCCTCTGGCTGACCGACTACCGCAGCTACGCATCGGCACAGATCGACCTCGCTCCCGGGCTCACAGCCCTGGTCGGGGCGAACGGCGAGGGCAAGACCAACCTCCTGGAAGCGCTGGCCTGGCTGGCGACCCTGTCGTCGTTCCGGGGCGCTCCCACCGAAGCACTGGTGCGCCGGGGTGCGCCGTACGCGGTGGTGCGCACCCTGGCCGAACGGGAGGGGCGGGAGCTGCTCATCGAGGCCCAGCTGTCGCCCACCGGCCGCAACCGGGTGCAGGTCAACCGGCAGCCCCTGCGGCGGGCCCGGGACCTGCTCGGCTCACTACGGGTGTCGGTGTTCACGCCCGACGACCTCGCCATCGTCAAGGACGGGCCGGGGGAGCGGCGCCGGCTGCTCGACGACGCGCTGGTCAGCCTGCATCCCCGTAACGACGCGCTGAGGGTGGAGGTGGATCGGGTGCTGCGCCAGCGCAACGCCCTGCTACGCCAGGCGGGTGGCCGGCTGGACGAGGGGGCGGCGTTCACGCTGGACGTGTGGGACGCCAAGCTGGCGTCCTCGGGCGCCGCGCTGGTCGCGGCCCGCATGGACCTGCTCGACCGCATGCGGCCGGTGCTGGCATCGACCTACGACGCCCTGGCCCGGCGGCCGGCGCTGGTGGCGGCGGACTACGAGGCGGCGTGGGCGGCGGGCGGCTCGAGCGACGATCGGCGCGCCGCGCTGGAGTCGGCGCTGACCGCGGCGCTCGCGGCGGCGAGGAGCCACGACGTGCGGCGCGGTGTGT
>JBKPRV010000174.1:0-5581 GCA_046734715.1 Actinomycetota bacterium
GTGCACCCCGGAACAACGAAGATGCGGACCGCCACCACGGTCGAGCTCTAGTACTCGAGGTCGCTGGCGACGAAGGCCACCGGCGCCCGGTCGAGCGTGTCCACGAACGTCGGCACGGTGTCGGCTATGTCGCCGATGACGAGAGATGCTTCGGTCAGGCGTGACCGGAGCTCGTCGACATCCATCTCGAAGAAGCCCTCTTCCCAGGTGTAGGGAAGGTCCCGGAAGTCAGCGGTCTTCGGCAAGCCGACGGCGCGATCGAACCCGTAGACCTCGATCTTCACGCCGTAGGCACGTGCGGCGAGGCGGGCGATCTCTTCCAGCGCCAGCAAGCCGCGACCGCCGGCGACGCCGAACTCGATCACGCTGATGGTCGGGAGACCCAACCGGCTGGCCAGATAGGCGCCCTGTTGGACCCCGTAGGCGTAGGCAGGGCGGGAGAAGATGTCGAAGCGGCAACGGAGGTCGAACGAGCCGACCGCATACCGCTTCCAGACGGCCTGGACCGCACTCGAGGGTGAGCGCAGGAAGCGGAGCAGCCGCGCGATCGTCTCGCCCGGAGGGCCGCCTTCGGTGGATGTCATCTGTCAGCTCTCCGCTCTTGTCTGCTTGACGCTGCCCAGCTGCGCGCAGACGCGGGAAGTACTCGACTTCTCGCCGCCATTCCCGCCTGCCGCATCGGATAGCCCGTCGATGTGCCCTGTGTGTCGCGCGAGATTACGCGTTGACGGCTATCGAGACAACCGGGGGTGGGCTGGAGCGCACCGCTCGTGGCGCGGCCGCGCGCCTGGGCAATCCGAGGATCCGATCCGACAAGCGAACGAGATCCACGACCGGCGCGACGTGTCGATCCGCTCGGTGGTCCGGCAGACTCCGGGGTGATGGCCCTCGCCCCCACCGACCTCGATCAGGGCAGCTTCAGCGACACCCCACCCTGGACCCTCGACGACCCCCAGGCGCTGGTGTGGCGCCAGGGCCTGGACGAGGTGCGGGCGCGGGTGATGGCCGAGGTGCCGGTCCTGACCCAGCCGTCGCGCTGGCCGCCCGGCGACCGGCTGGTGACCGTGACCCGCCGGCTGGGCACGGCGGTGGCGCTGTGGGCCCTGCGGGAGCGGCGTGCGGGCGATTCGGTGAGCCGGGCGGGCATCTCCCGCCGGCTGCGGGTGGCGGCCGAGCATCTCGGCCCCACCTACATCAAGCTGGCCCAGATCATCGGCTCCGGCGAGGGCGTGTTCCCGGCCGAGCTGGTGGGCGAGTTCAAGCTGTGCCGCGACCGGGTGCCGGCCGAGCCGTTCCGCCTGGTGCGGGAGGTGATCGAGTCCGACCTGGGGCGCCCGCTCGAGGCCGTGTTCCGCTGGGTCGACCGCACCCCCCTGGCCGCAGCCTCGATCGCGCAGGTGCACGCGGCCACGCTGCGCACGGGCGAGCCGGTGGTGGTGAAGGTCCAGCGACCCACGGTGGCCAAGCTGGTGCGCGACGACCTGCGGGTCATGGCCTGGCTGGCCCCCAAGCTGGTCGGTCGCATCCCCATCGCCGCGCTGGCCAACCCGCCCGCGCTGGTCGAGCTGTTCGCCCAGACCATCACCGAGGAGCTCGACTTCCGGCTCGAGGCCGAGAACATGCTCGACATCGCCCGCACCTTCGTCGAGCTGGGCCAGCGCGGCTATGTGGTGCCCCGGCCCCATCCCACGCTGGTCACTCCCCGCGTGCTGGTCATGGAGCGGCTCGACGGCTTCCGCTTCGACGACGTGGTGGGCATGCGGGACGCGGGCGTCGACACCGCGGCGGTGGTCCGCACCGGCATGATCGGCTTCATCGAGGGCGCCATCATCCACGGCATCTTCCACGGGGACCTGCACGGCGGGAACCTGTTCGTCCTGCCCGACGGGCGCACGGCGCTCCTCGACTTCGGCATCACCGGCCGGCTGGACGAGACCAAGCGCCTGGCCTTCCTGCGCCTGCTGATGGGAGGCACGGTCAACGACGTCATGGCCCAGCTCGCGGCCCTGCGGGACCTCGGTGCCCTGCCCCCCGACGCCGACCTGGCCGCGGTGGCCCACGAGCTGAAGCTGGACGAGCCCTTCGTCGACCCGCTCACCCTGTCGGGCGAGCAGCTGGTCGGCGAGCTGCAGCAGATCGTCAAGGCGCTGCTCGGCTTCGGGGCGCGCATGCCCAAGGAGCTCATGCTGTTCGTCAAGAACATGGTGTTCATCGACGGTGCCATCGCCAACCTGGCCCCCGACCTGGACCTGTTCGACGAGGTGGCCCAGATCTCGCTCTACTTCGCCACCCAGCACGGCGACCGCATCGCCGCCGACGTCGGCATCGACCCCCGCACCATCGACCTGGACATGCAGGGCGTCCGGGCGGGCTTCGGGGTCGACGGCAGCGTCGAGCACTTCACCCACCGCGACCTGCAGGCCCGGCGGGAGACCATGCGCCGCCGCCTGGCCGAGAACGCGAAGCGGGTCCGCGGCAAGGCCCGGAAGCCCTGAGGCTGCGCTCGCGCAGGCGGGGCCCCGAGCGGCCCGCTGCTCCGCAGCAAGAGCGGGAGACACGGTGCATGCCACTAGGGTCGGGCGGCGATGCGCCTGGTCGTCGCCCGTTGCACCGTGGACTACGCCGGGCGCCTGACCGCCCACCTGCCGCCCGCGGTGCGGCTGATCATGGTCAAGGCCGACGGCTGCGTCGCCGTCCACGCCGACGGCGGGGCGTACAAGCCGCTGAACTGGATGAACGCGCCCAACACCGTGACCGAGTCGCTCGACGGCGACGGGACACCGTGCTGGGTGGTGCGGGCGCCCAAGGGCGGCGAGACCCTGACCATCACGCTGCACGAGGTGCTGTCCGACTCCAGCCACGAGCTGGGCGTCGATCCGGGGCTGTGGAAGGACGGGGTCGAGGCCCATCTCCAGGAGCTGCTGGCCGCCAACTGCGCCGCCATCGCCCCCGGCCTGCGCCTGGTCCGGCGGGAGTACCCGACCGACATCGGCCCGGTCGACTTGCTCTGCCGGGACGCGTCGGGCCAGACGGTGGCCATCGAGATCAAGCGCCGAGGCGAGATCGACGGGGTCGAGCAGCTGGCCCGCTACCTGGAATCCCTGGAGCGGGACCCCATGCTGCGGCCAGTGCGCGGCGTGTTCGTGGCCCAGCAGATCAAGCCCCAGGCCCGGGTGCTGGCCGGGCGCCGGGACATCACGTGCGTCGAGGTCGACTACGACGCCCTGCGAGGCATCGAGCCCGACGATCTGCGCCTGTTCTGAGCGGGGTACCGGGTCAGCCGACGGTGACCTGACCGGCGTCCAGCACGACCCGGCCGTCGGGGCCCACCGTCTGGAACACGGACTGGCCGTCGCCGGACTCCCACATGCGCACGGTCAGGGATTCGCCCGGGAACACCGGGCTGGAGAAGCGCCCGCTCATGGCCTTGAACCGGGCGGGGTCGCCGCCGGCCAGGGCGTGCAACAGCGCCCGGCCGGTGAACCCGTAGGTGCACAGCCCGTGGAGGATGGGCCGGTCGAACCCGGCCATGGCCGCGAACTTGGGGTCGGAGTGCAGCGGGTTGCGGTCACCCGACAGCCGGTAGAGCAGGGCCTGGTCGGTGCGGGTGGGGTACGTGACCTCGTGGTCGGGCTCCCGCTCCGGCGCCTCGAACTTGGACGACGGGCCGCGCTCGCCGCCCCAGCCGCCCTCGCCGCGCAGGAACGCGCCCATCTGGACGGTGAACAGCGGCTGGCCGTCGTCGACCAGGGTGGCCGTCGTCTCGGCCTGGACCAGCGCGCCCGAGCCCTTGTCCCAGATGCCCACGATCTCGGTCACGGCCTCGAGCTCGCCCTCGGCCGGGATCTCCCGGGCCAGCGTGATGCCCTCCTCACCGTGGACCAGCATGACGGGGTTGAACGTGCCGATCTTGCCGAACGCGCCCATCCCGCCCGCGCTGAGCACGACGGCCATGGTGGGCAACGCCCGCTGGGTCACGTCCTGGCTGTTCTCGGTGGTGAACTCCAGCTCGTCCAGCGGATCCACGGCGCCGGCACCCACGCCGATGGCATAGAGCAGGCTGTCCTTGGAGCTCCACCGGTGGCGGGCGGGCTCGGAGCGGGCGCCTACGGCGTCGGGGTTGATCGGCATGGGTCCCTCCCTGTCAGACTCGCTCAGCCTGCCACGGCTCGGGCCCGCGCTCCCGCCTCGGCCAGCCTGCCAGCCTCACGAGCCGTCAGGTCTCGTCGTAACCGCCCATGTTGGCGTTGGGCCGGGCCTGGGCCACCAGGTCGAGCACCGCGTGGCCCAGCACCTCGGGATCGTCGTCCGGGTTCTCGATCGACGGGCCGCGGTGCCAGCCCTCGGACACCGACAGCATGCGGCCGGTGACGTCGAACACCCGCCCGGTCACGCCGGAGGACAGAGGGCTGGCCAGCCAGCACGCGATGGGAGCGATGTGCTTGGGCGACAGCTGCTGCTTGGCCTCCTCGGGCAGCTGGCCCATGCCCAGGTCCACGGTCATGCGGGTCAGGGCCGCCGGGGCGATGGCGTTGACCGTGACGCCGTAGCGGGCCAGCTCCTTGGCCGCGATGATCGTGAAGCTCGCGATCCCCGCCTTGGCCGCGCCGTAGTTGGTCTGGCCGACGTTCCCGTAGATGCCCGACGGCGAGGACGTGTTGATGATGCGCCCGACGACCTCGTCCCCGGCCTTGGACCGGTCCCGGAAGTGGTTGGCCGCGAAGTGCGACGGAGCGAAGGTCCCCTTGAGGTGGACCTTGATGACCGCGTCCCACTCGGCCTCGGTCATGTTGACCAGCATGCGGTCGCGCAGGATGCCGGCGTTGTTCACGAGGACGTCGAGCTTGCCGAAGTGCTCGATGGCGGTGCCGATGAGCTTCTCGGCCCCGGCCCAGTCGCTGATGTCGTCGGTGTTGGCGACCGCCTGGCCGCCGGCCGCGACGATCTCGTCGGCCACCTGCTGCGCGGGCCCGGTGTCGCCCTCGCTGGTGCCGTCCATGGAGCCACCGAGGTCGTTGACCACGATGCTCGCACCCTGCGCGGCCATCAGCAGAGCGTGCTCGCGGCCGATCCCTCGGCCCGCTCCCGTGATGATCACGACCCGGCCGTCGCAGATGCCCATCGCAGTGTCCCCTTGTGTCCTATCGGTCTGCCGCCCGCGGGGAACGTAGCAGCGCGACACTGTTCGCAGTGAATGACGTCCATCAGTGCCCGTACTGCGAGTGTCGGTTTGTCTCTCGCAACGAGCTCGAGGATCACATGGCCGTAGACCACCCCCGATCCGTCGAAGACGACACCGGGCCGGCCCGCGGCGCAAGCTCCCCACCACGGTGACCCAGCACGTGAGGTGGTTAGATCGGCCGACCGTCCGCGTGGCAGGGTAGGCCGTCGTGGACGGGAACGAAGGTAAGCCCGCGCCCCCAGGCGCGGATGCTGGGGAATCGACCAGGACCCCGGCCCCCGGGGACCCGTCGCGCCCCGACACCGCCCCCTCCACCCCTGGTCACACGGGCGCCCCGCCGGCGGAGAGCCCGGCCCCCGCCGGAGGGCCTGGGAACGGCCCGACGCCGCCGAACCCACC
>JBKPRV010000175.1:0-5005 GCA_046734715.1 Actinomycetota bacterium
GAGAACTACACTGTGCTAACATCGTCGGCAGCGTCAGATGTGTATAAGAGACAGGGCGTGCCCGTGGCGCAGGTCGAGCACGCCCAGCGCCCACGCCACCGGGTCGCGGTAGGCCTCGGCCGACCACTCGTGGTAGCGGGACAGGCCGGACAGGTAGGCCACCAGGGTGCCGTCGATCGACCCGGACCAGCGCATGCCCTTGCGGATGCCCTCCATCACCAGGGTGCGGGACCCGGGCGCCAGGGCGCCGGCGGCGTACACCGCGGCCAGGACGTGCTGGGCGGCCGAGCCCTTGTCGGCGATCTCGAACGCCAGCTCCTCGCCGTCGCCGCGCAGGCGATGGACGCTCTGCTGCAGCCCTATCCGGTCGGTCTGCAAGCGGTGGCGCAGCCGGGGTTGGGGGATCGAGTAGCCGGCCTCGAGCTGGCGGGTGAGCCGGTCGAGGTCGTCGAACAGATCGGGGTCCAGCACCGGCATGTAGGCCGCCACGATGCCGGCGAGCAGGATGCCCCCGAACCCCGGGGCCGGCGTCACCGGCAGGTCCCTCCGGCCCAGCGCCACCCGGCGGGTGGGGGCGATGGCCCGCGAGTGGAAGACCTCCAGTTCGGCCAGGATCACGGGGCGCAGCCTAACGGCGCGGACCCCCCCTCCAGCGCATCCGCGGGCTCACACGAAAGGCCGCAAAGCGCTACGCAGGTCACGGGCCTGCGTGGATACCGCCTCGTCGTCGATCTTCTCCTCCAGCAGCAGGTCGGACAGCGTGACCACCTGCTCCACGAGGTGCTTCCACTCGGCCGCGCCCACCCCGTAGGGCGGCTTCGAGCCCTCGATGGCCTTGCTGGTCTCCAGGATGGCGATGACGCCGTCGTGGTCCTCGCCGTCGTGCTGGAGGCGGTCGGCCGCCACGAACAGCTCGCCCAGCAGCTCGGCGCCCGCCATGCCGTCGTCGCCGGCGGTGGCCTCCGCGGCCTCGGACACCTTGTCGAACACCTCGTCGGCGGCTTCCTCGTCGTCCGCGTAGACGTAGAGCTCGTCCTCGTCCCAGGAGTGGGCGATGCCCGCCGCGGCGAGCTGCTCGACCAGCTCGTCGACCTGGTGGTCGTCCCAGTCCGCCAGGTCGTACGCCACCTGGTCGCGGGTGGCATCGAGCGGTTCCGGGGCGTCCTCGTCGTCCTCGCGTTCGTCCGACTCGCCCTCGACCAGGTCGAGGATGTTCTCGACCGGCGCCTCGTCCTCGGCGGCGACGTGGAGCTCGGTGCCGTCCCACGCATGGGGGATGGCGGCCTCACGCAGGCGGTCGGTCACCGCCTGGCGCTCCATCTCGCTCCAGTCGTCGAGGTCGTAGACGGCGTCGCCGTCGCCCGTGTCCTCGCCGTCCACGGGCTCGTCGGGGGGTGGCTCCTCGGGCTCGATCGGCATGCCCGAGATGCTGACGTCCTCGAACTCGTCGTCCTGCTGGTTTTGGAACGGATCGGAGAGTTGACCCACGGGGACATCTAACCAGGCCGACTATCTTCCCCGCATGACCGAGAAGCAGCGCCCCGACCGCAACCTGGCCATGGAGCTCGTGCGGGTGACCGAGGCAGCGGCGCTGGCGGCGTCCCGCTGGATGGGACGGGGCGACAAGAACGGCGCGGACGGTGCCGCGGTCGACGCGATGCGCATCGTGCTCGACAGCGTGCCCATGGACGGGATCGTCGTGATCGGCGAGGGCGAGAAGGACGAGGCGCCCATGCTGTTCAACGGCGAGCGGATCGGCGACGGCAGCGCCATCCCCACCGACGTGGCCGTCGACCCCATCGACGGCACCACCCTCACTGCCCTGGGGCGGGGCAACGCGATAGCCGTCATCGCCGTGTCCGAGCGGGGCACCATGTTCGACCCCGGCCCGTGCGTGTACATGGAGAAGATCGCCGCCGGCCCCGACGGGGTGGGCGTGATCGACCTCACCCGCCCGGTGGCCGAGAACATCGAGGCGCTGGCCAAGGCCAAGGGCACCACGCCCCGCGACATCACCGCGGTGGTGCTGGACCGGGACCGGCACGTCGATCTCATCGCCGAGATCCGGTCCACCGGCGCCCGCATCCGGCTCATCCCCGACGGCGACGTGGCCGGCGCCATCTCCACCGCCTGGACCGAGTCCGGCGCCGACATGCTGTTCGGGATCGGCGGCACCCCGGAGGGCGTCATCGCCGCGGCCGCGCTCAAGTGCATGGGCGGCGAACTCCAGGGCCGGCTGTGGCCCCGCAACGACGACGAGCGCCAGGCCGCCGTCGACGCCGGCTACGACCTCGACCGCGTGCTCACCACCGACGACCTGGTGGGCGGGGACAACTGCTTCTTCGCGGCCACCGGCATCACCGACGGCGAGCTGCTCAAGGGCGTGCACTTCTCCCGGGCCGGGGCCTCCACCCAGTCGCTGGTGATGCGGTCGAAGTCGGGGACGGTCCGGCTGGTGAACGCCCAGCACCAGCTGTCGAAGCTGTCGCGGTTCTCCTCGATCGACTTCGCCTGATCATGCTCACAGACGCTGGGTGGCGCGGGCGGCCAGCCACCGCTTGAGCCGCCGGGGCGCCAGCGCGGATGCGGCCACCAGCCCCTGGTTGTGCCGCCCGGTCACATGCCACGGCTTGCCGGCGCGGGCGGCGTCGAGCGCCTCGCCCGCCACCTCCTCGGCCGTCTGCCACAGCGGGCCCGGGATCCTGCGCCCCGCGATGCCCGCCCGCTGCTGGAACTCGGTGCGGGTGAACCCGGGCAGCACCGTGGTCACCGTGACGCCGGTCCCCGCCACCTCACCCGCCAGCGCCTCGCCGAAGCTGGACACGAACGCCTTGGTGGCGCCGTAGGTGGCGTTGCCCGGCGTGGCCTGGAGCCCGGCCACCGACGACACGTTCAGGATCGTGCCCCGGCCCCGGGCCCGCATGGGGACCAGCGCGGCGTGGGTCAGCCGCACCAGGGCGGTGACGTTGACCGCTATCTCGCGCTCCTCGCCGTCGACGTCGAGCGAGGCGAACGGCCCGTAGGTGCCGAAGCCGGCGTTGTTCACCACCAGGTCGAGCGGGCGGGCCACGTCGCCGATCCGGTCCTCGACCAGGCGCCGGCCGGCTGCCTCGGCCAGGTCGGCCGCCAGCACCTCGACCTCGACCTCGCCGTCCGAGCCCAGCTCGGCAGCCAGCTTGTCGAGCCGCTCCCGGTCCCGGGCCACCAGCACCAGGTCGACCCCCTGGGCGGCCAGCAGGCGGCACAGCGCCGCGCCGATGCCCGACGACGCCCCGGTGACCAGGGCACTCCCCCAGCTGGACTCGCTCACGGCGACGTGCGCGGAGAGATGGAGATCCGCTCGGACGTCTCGCCCCGCAGCACCCGCACCGCCAGCTGGCCGTTGGCGAGCGAGGCGTCCAGGCCGCCGCCGAAGCCCGGCGGCAGGTCGAGCTCACGCTCGTAGCCGCCGTAGTCCCACTCGTGCAGCAGGTAGTCCTTGGGCGCGGCGGTGCGCAGGTGGGCGGTGATGCGCAGGCAGCCGGGCATCAGGTCGATGGTGACGTCGCTGGGCTGGACCGCGGGCAGCGGGGCCACCACCACCAGCGCGTCCCCGGTCGTGTAGACGTTCACGGGGACCTGTTGGGGGCGCATCAGCCGCTCAGTGGCGGCGGTCGCCTCCGTGACCCGCTGGTGCTTGGTCTGCTGCTCGGGCGCCATGGTTCCGACCGTACCCCGGGCCATGGGGGTCCCGTACATGGGATCACTCGAGGGGATCGGGCATCACGAGGGTGGCGTCCCGGCGCGCGGCCAGGTCGATCACCGCGGCCCGCAGGTGCCCGCCGATCCCCTGGCGGCGGTGGGGCGGCGCCACCACCAGCGCGTCGACCTCCACCCGATCACCCACTACCGCGCCGTGGGCCACGCCCACCACGCACCCCTCGCGCCGGGCCGTCAGCGCCCAGGTGCCGGACCGGTCCGGGTCGGGCGCGGCGGCGCCCGGCAGCAGCAGCTGAGCCACCGGGTCGACCAGCTCGGTCTCGGTGATCTCGACCGGCAGCCCGCCCCGGCCGATCACCGCGGGCGGGCTGAAGGGGGCGTCGGCGACGGCGCGCCAGATGCGGCCGCGGCCCTCCCGCAGCAGGTGGACCCGATCGACGGTGACCTCCGCCCGGTACGCGGCCAGGGTCGACAGGGCGGGCGGGATGCGGGTGGGGTCCATCTCGTCGGCCAGCGTGGCATGAGGCACGAACGTGTGGCTGAGCGGCCGGGACAGCGGGGGCCGGAACACCCGCTCCCGCAGGGCGTGCAGGCCCTCCAGGTCACCGTCCACCGCCAGGTACACCACCGGCGTGACCGGGTGGAAGGTGGTGGGCGGGCCCAGCTCCAGCCGCAGGGGACCGCCGGCCGCCGCCGCGTCCCGCAACACGGCGAGGGCGTCGGAGAGGTCGACGTCGTTGATGTTCACCGGCGGGACCAGAGTGATGTGGGCGGGGATGCGACCGAGGGTGTCGTCGCCGAGGGCGCGGCGCAGGCCGTCCAGCTCCGTCGACACCGGCGCGGGCACCAGCAGCGCGACGCCCAGACGCTGCCGTGCCATCGGGGACTAGCCCCCCGGCGGCGGGCAGCTGGAGATGGCGGCCTCGCCGGCGAAGCGCTGCTGGATCCACGCCGCGCCGTCGGCCAGCGCGCCCGGCGCCGCCGCCCCGTGGCCGTCGCCGTTCTGGTACACCCGGCGCTCCACCACCTGGCCCTTCTGGCACATGCGGTCGAAGAGTAGGGCGGACAGCGCGACGGGCACGACATCGTCGGCCGCGCTGTGGAGGATGAGGATGGGGGCGTCGGTGACCACGTTGCCGGGGTTGTTCTCCTCGGCCAGCGACGCCCACGGCTCGGTCTCGGCGCCGTTGGGCACCAGCAACTGCGAGGAGTCGAGCCCGGCGAAGTGCCCGAGGACGTCACCGGCGCACCCGTCGTCGACCGCGTTCAGCTCGGCCTCGCCCTGCGGGGTCAGCACGTCGCTCAG
>JBKPRV010000176.1:0-21876 GCA_046734715.1 Actinomycetota bacterium
GTTGCGCAGGGCGGCGGCGCGGTCCGGCTCCATCAGCAGCTCGGCGAGGCGCGCGAGGATGGGCACGTGCCCGTCGCCCTGGGCGGCGATGCCGATGCACAGCACCACCTCGTCGCCGTGCCAGTCGACGCCGCCGGGGAATTGCATCACGCACAGCGCGTCACGGCTGACGAGGTCGCGGCCGGCGAGGGTGCCATGGGGAATCGCGACGCCCTCGCCGACGAACGTGGAGATCGACTCCTCGCGCTCGACCATGGCGTCGACGTAGTCCGGGCTGACCGCACCCGAGGACACCAGCACGTCGCCGACTTGGCGCACCGCGTCCTCCCAGCCGCCCGCCGTGCCGCCGAGCACCACCCGGTCGGCGGACAGGAGCTCCGCGAGCGTCACGTCAGCCATCGATGGTGCCGCCGGACTTGAGCGCCTCGACCACGCGGGTGACCGCGGGGTCGCCGAGGAACAGCTGGAACGGCACGACCACCCGCCCCGGCACAACCCGGCGGGCGCGCTCGGCCAGCCCGGCGTGGCAGAGGATGATGTCGGCGTCGTCGGGGATGTGGTTGACCGGCGTGTGCTCCACGCTGATGTCGGTGCCGGCCAGCTGTTTGCGCACTGTGCTGGCCAGCATGACGCTCGAGCCCATGCCGGCGTCGCAGGCGATGACGAGCTTGTGGACCTGGGTGGCCTCGATGCTCGGCATCACGTCGCCTGAGGAGCAAGCTTGGATTCGGCCTTGTTCTGCGCCGACCGTTCCTGGGCCTTCGCCAGGTCCTCGTCGCCCGTCGTGTCGTCCTCGGCGCGCTCGAGCCGGCCGAAGCCGAGCAGCGCGGACCCCACCCCGAAGCTGACCGCCGCCGCCAGCACGACGCCGGCGATCACCCCGAAGTAGTCGCCCCGGGGCGTCTCGGCCAGGTAGGCGAAGATCGATCCGGGGGCCGGCGTGGCCACGAGGCCGACGCCCGTCAGCTCGAACACCGCGATGCCGGTCATGCCCCCGGCGATGGCGGCCAGGATCAGCCGCGGCTTCATCAGGACGTACGGGAAGTAGATCTCGTGGATGCCGCCGAAGAACTGGATGATGATGGCCGCGGGGACCGTCGCCCTGAGCAGCCGGGGCCCGAAGAAGAAGTAGGCGAGCAGGACGCCGAGGCCGGGGCCGGGGTTGGTCTCGAGCATGAACAGGATCGACTTGCCCTGCTCGGCCGCTTCCGCCGCGCCGAGCGGGGCGAGCACCCCGTGGTTGATGGCGTTGTTGAGGAACAGCACCTTGGCCGGCTCGATGATCACCGCGGCCAGCGGGATCAGGTGGTTGTCGACGAGGTTCTCGACGCCGTTGCCCAGCCACTCGGTGACGTTGTCGATCACGGGTCCGATCACCCACACGCCGAGCACGGCTATGCCAGCCCCGATGATCCCGATCGAGAAGTTGTCGATCAGCATCTCGAATCCGGTGCGCACCCGGTGGCGGAACCGGTTGTCGAACAGCTTGAGCACGAACGCGGCCAGCGGTCCGACGATCATGGCGCCGAGGAACATCGGGATGTCCGACCCGACCACGACCCCCATGGTGGCCACTGCGCCGATCACGGCGCCGCGCTGCCCGTTGACCAGCTTGCCGCCGGTGTAGCCGATGAGGATGGGCAAGAGGTAGATGATCATCGGCCCGACGAGGGCCGCGTACTTCTCGTTCGGCAGCCAGCCGTCCGGGATGAACAGGGCGGTGATCAGCCCCCAGGCGATGAAGGCCCCGATGTTGGGCATCACCATCCCGGCGAGGTAACCCCCGACGCGCTGGATCGTCGCTTTCGCCCCCGTCCCCTCCACCGGAGGTATGTAGGTCATCGCTTCCATGGTGTGCTCCTTCTCGTGGCGGACGGCCGCCGGCTCCCCCCTTGGCGCAGGCGGCCACCTGGCTTGTTCATCCGGGCATCGTGAGGGCCCGGTCGTCGTCGATCTGGTCGGTTACATAGGCCCGCCGCCCTGCGATGTCCTCCGGGCCGGGCACTCCGCTGCCCGGTCGCTCGACCGCGGCGGCCGCCCAGCGGAGCGCGGTGGCAAGCGCCTCGCTCCCGGCGCCGCCGGCGGCGAGGAACCCGGCGAGTAGGCAGTCGCCGGCACCGACGGTGCTACGGCGCTCGGTGATCGGGCAGTCGCCCCGCCAGACTCCGCCGTCCTCGGCGAGGATTGCGCCGTCCGGGCCCAGGCTCACCAGGACGGTGCGGGCGCCGGCCTTGCGCACCCGCTCCGCGGCGTCGACGGCGTCGGCGATGCTGCGGACCTGGCGGCCGAGAGCCTCGCCGACCTCGTCGTGGTTGGGCTTCACCAGTGCCGGGCCTGCGTCGACAGCGTGCATGAGGGCCGGCCCGGAGGTGTCGACGGCGACCTCGATGCCCACCTCGGTGAACCGCCGGGTGAGGTGCGCATAGACGTCGTCGTCGACCCCCGGCGGGACGCTGCCGCTCAGCACGACCCAATCGCCCGGCCCGGCCAGTCCGGTCACAGCGTCGGCGAGCTGCTCGATCTCGTGGGCCGCCAACGGCTCTCCGGCCTCATTGATCTTGGTCACGGTGCCATCGGGCTCGCTGAGGGTGAGGTTGGATCGGGTGGCCGCGGCGACCGGGACGGCGGTCATGGCCACGCCCTCGTCGTCGAGGAGCTCGACGAGCTGGTGGCCCACAGGCCCGCCCACGGGGAGGACCGCGCGGGCGTCGACCCCGTTGGCCAGCAGCGCCCGCGCCACGTTGACCCCCTTCCCGCCCGGGTCGAGGCGGGCGGAGGACACGCGGTTGACCGAGCCGCGGGTCAGGGCCGGCAGCACGACCGTGCGGTCGAGGCTGGGGTTGAGCGTGAGGGTGACGATCACGCCAGCACCACCCGGGGCCCGGCCTCGGAGATCTCGTCGACGAGCTCGGCGTCGGCGCCGCTGTCGGTGATGAACGTGTCAACCGCGGCGAGGCTGCCGAAGCGAGCGAAGTAGTCGTTGCCCATCTTCGTATGGTCGGCCAGCAGCACCGTGCGGCGGGCAGAGGCGATCATCGCCGCCTTGGTGGCGGCCTCGGTCGGATCGGGCGTGGTCAGCCCCCGCTCGACGCTGACGCCGTTGGTGGCCATGAAGGCGACGTCGACGTGGATGGCGGCGAGAGCGGCGGTGGCCCAGTCGCCCACTGCCGCGACGGTGCGGCCGCGCACGCGCCCGCCGAGCATCATGACGGTCAGGTTCGAGCGGCGGGCGAGGATCGTGGCGAGCAGCGGGGAGTTGACGACCACGGTCAGCTCCACGTCGGTCGGCAGCAGGTCCGCGAGCTGCCGTGTGGTGGTACCGGCGTCGAGGACGATCGCACCGCTGTCGGGCAGCTCCGCCAAGGCGGCCTTGCCGATGCGGGCCTTCTCGGCCGTGAGGATCGACTCGCGGGTGGTCACGGCCGGCTCGAACCCGAAGCGCTCGATGGGGATCGCCCCGCCGTGGACCCGCCGCACCAGGCCCACCCGCTCCAGGGCGCTGAGGTCGCGCCGAACGGTCTCGGGCGTGACGTCGAGCTCGGCGGCGAGGGAGGCCACGTCGACGCGGCCGTTCTCGCGGGCCCGGCGCAGGACCTCCTGGTGGCGCTCCTCAGCGAACACCAGCCCCTCCGTTTCCTCCCGAACGCAAGTCCGATTGCTTGGGTTTATGTTGTTTTGTATCCGATCGGACTGGGTGCGTCAACCGAAAGCCGCGGCGCGGCGGTCGGAGCCGCGATGTCCGCGCCGATCCGGCGAGGGCCGGCGCGACGCCTGGCGGGCCACGCGAACCAAGCCTCGTCGCGGGGCGCTGCATCGAGCGTGCCGGAACGTCAGGCCTCGGCCGCTGCAGGTCGACGACATGCGACACGCGGCGGCCGCGACGTGGCTACGGGGCCGATGTGCCGTTGGCGAATCGCAGTCTGCGGGCTTCCTCAGCGTTCGCGACCGAGACCGACATGCTGAGGGGCTACGCGGAAGGCTGGCAACCCGACACAGCCGGCCACCCAGGCGCCGCCGGCGCCGGCATGCGTTCGGAGCGGGCCGACAGCCCGGAGCCGGGTTAGTTGCCGATTTTTGCCCGACCTGCGGCACCAGGTGCAATCAGCTTCGGCGAACACGCTTCAACTTGGGGTGACCGAGGGGACTCGAACCCCCGACCTTCAGGGCCACAACCTGGGCGCGATGACCGGGCGGCACCATGGCCAGCCGAGGATCACCTCGCCTTACCAGCGGTCGATCGGAGTCTGACCGGCGCGCGCAGGCATGGACCGATGAGCAGCGCACGAGCGGGCGTAGGTGCCCGTGTGTTGCCCGGCCTCGACCCCCGAGGGCCGACCAGGTCGCCGACACCCGCATCCCTATACCCCGAACAGGCTGAGAACGCGTGCACCCGATCTCGTCGACCGGGTGGGCGAGTGGTCAGCACTGACCATGAGGCCCTACGAGGACACTCAACTCAAGCGATGCGCCGCACCGGAAGCTCGTCCACGCTGTTTCCGAGGTCTCCTGTCGTCGCATCAATGGCACCTGGATCAGCGGAGGAGGGGCGAATGCCGGAAAGGACGGTTACGTCTGCCGACGGAACCACCTTGGCGGCCCGTCACTCGGGCCACGGTTCGCCCATGGTGCTCGTGCACGGCGCCAACGGCGACCTCGACACCTTTGCCCCCATCGAAGCACTGCTGGCCGAGCGGCATTCCGTATGGGTCTACTCCCGCAGGGGGCGAGGCGGCAGTGGCGATGGCCCCGACTACGCCCTCGAGCGCGAGGTCGAAGACCTGTTGGCCGTGCTCGCCGCCGCGGGCGACCGTCCCCACTTGTTGGGACATTCGGGAGGCGCGATGTACTCCGTCCTGGCTGCGCTGAGGCGGCCGTCCTTGCGCTCGCTCGTACTCTATGAGCCGCCCCTGCATCTCGACCGCCTGGATACAAGCGTCGTCGACGATATGCAGGCTGCCTTGGCCGCCGACAACCCGGACCGTGCCCTGGAGCTCCTCTTCCCCGCGGTCGGCGTTGTCGATGCGGAGGTGCAGGTGCTCCGTTCGTTGGAGGCGGTCTGGGAAACGCTCCGAGCGGGCGTCCGCCTCGTCCCCCGCGAACTCCGGACCGGGTTGGAGGCAATCGATCGGCTCGAAACCTTTGACCCGCCCGAGATCCCACTGCTCTACCTCTACGGAGAGGCAACGGACGCTTCGACCTTCGCGCTGCCCGACGAACTTGCCGAGCTGCTCCCCAGGGCCCAGCTCTACGGGCTTGCGGGGCAGCGGCACCTCGCCTTCGCCTTCGATCCCACGGCGGTCGCTCAGGCAGTCCTGCAGTTCGCATCCGCGCACGACGGTTGAGCGCTCTGCACTGTGCCTTTGGAGCTGGGGTTGGCGGTTCTCCTGCCACCGCACAGCACCCGGACGGCGATCCGCGGGCGCATGATGCGTTGCGGTCTCGCCACCATTCCGCTCACTTCGAGGAAGGCGTTGGCCACCACCGGGTCTCGGTGTGCCACAGGCAGCAGGCGGCTCATGTAGGCGTTGACGAGCCGCCAACTCGCCGGGCGCGCCCCCTCGACGGCGGGGTCGGCCAGGTCCGCGCCCGTGGCCATCAGCCACGCGTCGCCGACGTCACGCATCGCTCGGCGGAGGAACCGGGAGCCGGCTCCGTCCAGCCCGTGGCGATCCAGAACCTGGCCGAGCACGTGTGCTTCTCGAATCGCCACGCTCATGCCCTGGGCGTAGACGGGGTTCAACGAACAGAGGGCGTCGCCGATGACGACGTAGTGATCCGGGAGCCGCCGGAGCCGGTCGTACCGCCGGCGGAGGTACGCGGGAAAGGCACCGATCGACGCGTCCCCGAGTGGCTCGGCACCCGCGACGATCTCGTGGAGGTCTGCTTGCCAGAGGCTACGGGCGTACTCGACAAACCCGGAGAGAGAGGCGGGTGGACGCTTGCCCTGCGAGCCGACCAGCGTGACCAGCCAACGACCACCCTCGACGGCCAGCGCCAACCCCCCGCGCCCGTCACCCGGGGGGATGCCCACCGCGACGTGGCGGCACCCGCCCAGGTCCGCCGGGTCCCGCCTGAACAGCCGAGTCGTGTAGTGCACACCGACGTCCAACCGCTCCTCCTCGGGTTCGGCGTAGCCGAGGTCGGCCAACCACCGCGGCGAGCGTGAAGCGCGGCCGGTGGCGTCGACCACCAGTGAGGCCGCGACCGTCTTGACTTCGGCCTGACCGGTGCGGGCGCGCACATGAGCGCCCGTGACCCGGGTGCGATCGGTGCTGGACGCCAGCCCAACCACGTCGCAACCGTCGACGCTGCGTACGCCCGGCAGCGCCCGCACCCGCTCGCGGATGATTCCCTCGATCAGTGGCCGCGTGGCGCCCGAGATCGCCAGCGCGGTGTCGTCGAGCGCCAGACGTCCACCGCGAAGGTGGAACCGGAACTCGGCGGCCTCGATGACATGCGCACCGTGGTCCCGCAGGTCGTCGATGAAACCAGGGAGGAGTTCGGCCAGGCCTCGCATCCCGGCGGGCAACAGCAGGTGGGCGTGGCGACCCTGCGGCACGCCGCGGCGCGGCTCGCCGGCTCGGGGCGGTGCATCTCTCTCGACGATCGTGACCTTGTCGAACCGATGGGACAGGGTGACGGCAGTGGCCAAGCCAGCGAGGCTCGCGCCCAGCACCACGGCATGGTCAGCCACCGTTGCCGGTGTGCGGGTGTCGCTGCTCGTCGCCATGGAGGACAGCGTGGGCGCGTCGGATATGGGCCGCATCGCCTGAGTCGCCCATCCGTGGCGCGCGGCGCGTGGTCGATCCTGACCACGCGCCCGCCTACAGGAGGTGGTTCTCGTGGGCGAACGAGCTGGCCGCCGTGCGGGAGTTCACGCCGAGCTTCGTGAGGATGTTCTGGACGTGGCGAGCGACGGTGTGCTCGCTGATCAGCAGCTCAGCCGCGATCGCCCGATTCGTGCTGCCTCGAGCCACCAGGACGAGCACTTCGATCTCCCGGTCGGTCAACCCGAAGGGACGCCGCCGGAGCTCCGGTCGCAGCAGCTGCTCGACCCGGGTCAGGTCGGTGCTGGCGCCGAGGGATTCGAACGCGAGCCGCGCGGCGTCGAGCTCCATGGCGGCGGTGTCTGCGTCACCGACAGCCCTGAAGGCGAGGCCGATTCGCTCCCTCACCCTCGCGGCCTCGTGCGACGCGCCGAGATCCCGCCATGCCGCCCATGCGTCGCGGAGCTGAGGGAGCGCACCCCGGGGGTCGCCCTCGGCCAAGCGCACCGAGCCGGCCGCGTGGGCCGCGAGAGCCCGGACATAGGCCGTATCGATCTCATCGGCGACTGCGCCGAGCTCGTCCGCACCGGCGTGTGCGGCGTCGAGTTCGCCGGCGGCGAGCATGATCTCGACGAACGGTTCCAAGACCCGGGCGCGTGCGACCGCGCCGACGGTCTCGTCCAGCACGCGACGGATCGCTGCCACCGCGGCGTCGACCTGCTGTTGAGCCAGCCGGAGCAGCGCGAGGCCCGGTTGCGGCTGGCGCCCGGCACTCGTGGCTGCCCGGTACGTAGCCTCGGCCTGCCGATGGTCGCCGCGCAGCCGTTGCAGCTCGGCATGCTGGTAGAGGGCCTCGCCCGCAGCC
This sequence comes from Actinomycetota bacterium, assembly GCA_046734715.1. Lineage (GTDB taxonomy): Bacteria > Actinomycetota > Acidimicrobiia > Acidimicrobiales > VFJN01 > ZC4RG19. The sequence goes on from JBKPRV010000176.1 coordinate 7,633, forward strand.
TGCGTCCCCGACAGCCACTCGCACGCTCGCTCCGCCTCCTGGAGGGCATCCTCCCAATCACCGCGAAGTTGCATGATCTGGGCACGGTGTACGAGGCAAAGACCGCGAAACGGCACCAGATCGGGCTGCGCGTCACACCAGCGACTGAGCGCCGCAGTCCACTCCGTCGCCCGGCGCACATCGAGAACCTTCTGGCAGGCATCGATCGCTCCGCACAGGACGCCTCCCGCCACGATCGGCGACACCTCACCGGCCGTGACGGCAACCATCGCCTCGTCGAGCAGTGGCATCGCCCGCTCGCAGGCACCCAACGCGATCAGGGTCTGGCCTTGCCCCATCCCGGCCAACGCCGCAAGATCCCGGTCGCCGTAGCGCTCGGCGATCTCGGCGGCGGCCCCGAACCCGTCCAAGGCGCCCGCCGGGTCGTGAGGGAAGCAGCCCATGGCCTGAGGGATCAGTAGCCATCCCCGCTCCGCGCCGTCGAGGCCGGCTTCGTCGACCACATGTTGGGCTCTGGCGAGCCACCCGCTACCTCGCGCCACTTCGCCCACTTCCAGCAGTGCATGCGCCACCCACCCGGCGCACCGCGCCGCCCGGGCGGCGTCGCCCTGCGCCAGGCACTGGTGATAGGCACGAGCCCAGACGTCGACGCAGTCGTCCTGACCGATGAGGTAGGCCGCCGTCGCCATCTGCTCCAGGTCCTCGACCAGCAGGCCATCCTCCCGGTCGGCGGTAGACAACTGGGCGTACGCCTCTCGCCACGCCCGCCGCCGGAAGGCGTCACGACCGACATCGATGGCCCTCGCCACACCATCAGACTGGCGCACCCGGGGCGCCGGCGCCTCCTCCGACTCATCCGGTCGTGAGCGCAGATGCCCGTTGCTCGGCGTGTCCGACCGATGGCGGCATGGGTGGGCGATAGTTGGGCGACGGCGTGGTGGGCCTGCCCGGACCCGCATCGGGTGCCAGCGTCATCGCCAACTGGCCGAAGCGGCACGATCGATCTCGCAGCAAGCGAGCCTGAAGGCGCCCGTCGGGTGTCGGGGAACGCCCCAAGCTGGATCGACTTGGCTTCGCCCTATCTCGCACAGAGCTGGCCATTACCGCGGATCTCTCGCGTGGATCCGAGCGCCGTTCATCGACCGGTGCCCGACATCCCCGGCTGCCACCGAAGTGATAAGTCATGGGCATGCGCATGCATGGCTGGTGGGGGTGGGGTGTGGGGGCCGTAGGCCTCGTCGCCGGCGTGGTGGCCGCACCGCCCAGTGCGGCTGCTGCCGCTCCGGTGGAGCGGGTGACGGTCGATCAGGGCGGGGGTGAGCCCGACGGGTCGAGCTTCGACCCCACCGTGAGCGCGGACGGGCGGTTCGTGGCCTTCCTGTCGCAGGCCACTGATCTGGTGCCGGGCGACGGCAACGGGATGGCCGACGTCTACGTGCGCGACCGCGTGGAGGGTCGGACGATCCGGGTGACGGTCGGCGCCGATGGTGGTGACAGCAACGGGGAGAGTAGGGAGCCGCGCATCAGCGCCGACGGCCGGTTCGTGGCCTTCACCTCGCTCGCCACCAACCTGCTCCCCGCCACCGAGCCGCCGCTGGACGGCTTCACCACCCAGGTGTTCATCCGCGACCTCCGAGCCGGCACCAGCGCCCTGGTGAGCGCCACCCCGATCGGCCGGCCGGGTGACAGCGACAGCCGCGAGCCCTCGATCAGCGCAGACGGCCGCGTCGTGGCCTTCACCTCAGCCGCCACCGACCTGGCTCCGGGCGGCGGCGTGGGACCGGGCCTGGGGAATCAGGTGTTCGTCCGGGACGTGAAGCAGGCGCACACCACCCAGGTCAGCGTGGGCGCGCACGGCGAGGCCCCGGACCGCAACAGCGATTCGCCGTCGATCAGCGGCAACGGCCGCTACGTCGCATACATGTCGTTCGCCTTCAACCTGGTCGACGACGGCGCCTCCACCAACCCCGACGGCGACATCTACCGCCTCGACCGGGAGTCGGGCAAGACCATCCGGATGACCGCCGGGCTGCCGGAGCGGGAGGAGTTCCCGGCCAGCTTCGGAGCCCCCGAGCTGACCTTCAACGGCCGCCACGTCACCTACCTGTCCGGCTTCATCCACGAGAACGTCGACGCTCGGGACCTCCCGAGGGGCGCGTCCGAGCGGATCTCGGTGCAGTCGTCGCTCGACTTCCAGCGCCTCGACACCACCGGCCCCCGGAGCAGCGACACCGGGCGCTTCGTCGTCTGGCGTTCGAGCGCCCCCCAGGTCCCCGAGGACCAGAACAACATCGACGACGTCTACGTGCGCGACACCGGCACGGGCACCGTCACCCGCATCAGCGTGGCCGTCGACGGCGGCGACACCAACGACTTCAGCTTCGGGCAGGACATCTCGGCCGACGGCACCAACGTCGTGTTCTCCTCGATCGCCTCCAACATCGTGGCCGACGACGGGAACGCGGCGTTCGACATCTTCCTCTACGACTTGGGCACCATCGGGTAGCGGCGTCCGAGCGCACCGATGCCATTCGAGTGACATCCGCCCGGTGCCGTCGATGCCGAGACGCGCTGGTGCACCTCGGCACACTGACCCGCCCGCGGGCAACCCGGATCACGTCCTCCCGGAACTCCCGGGAAAAGGGCGTCGGTACGATGCACATCCTTCCAGCAGCACCTCACGGCACCACAGCTCAGATGTCACCCGTTAACGCGGCAGTCCGTCGGCGCCTTCGGTCCGAATCCCGGTCGAGCAGTGGGCGAGCGTGGGGTTGGAGTCGCCCTGTCGCTGTCGGCTCTGCCGCTACTGACAATCAGGGGCGCTGCGTGCGCCGGCGTAAAGCCCGGCCTGCCCCAACCGCGCGGTCAGTCCAGGCAGAACTCGTTGCCCTCCGGGTCGGACATGACGATGTGGCCGGCGCTCATCGGGGGCTCGGGCTCGAAGCGATGCACCCGGGTCGCGCCGAGGGCGACGAGCCGGGCGCACTCGGCCTCCAGGGCGGCCATCCGCTCGTCCCCCTGCAGCCCGGGAGCCGCCCGGACGTCGAGGTGGACACGGTTCTTGGCGACCTTGTCCTCCGGCACCTGCTGGAAGAACAGCCGTGGGCCGTCCCCGTCGGGATCCTCGAGGGCGGACCGCGTGTTGCGCTGATCCTCGGGCACGCCGGCGCGGGCGAGGAAGTCGTCCCACGCGGCCAGCGGATCGGTGCCCTCCGGCAGTTCGACGCCGGGCGGGCCAGGGTGGACATAGCCCAGCACGTCCCGCCAGAAGGACGACAGCACGCCTGGGTCGTGTGCGTCGAAGGTGACCTGGATGTGGCGGCTCATCGGAGTACTCCGTCGGTCGTGGGTGTCGCCACCATGACTACCCCGGTGGCGACGATCGCTGTCGCATCTGGGGTCGTCATCTCATGGTGTTGCACGATGCCGAGTCATGTGGTGGCAGCGCTGCTGCCCACTCGTGGCGTGCGATTGCGATGGTCCGTAAGCTCCCAGCCTCATTCATATCCGACTCACCACCCGCCGACGCGCTGCCGCGCGCTCCGACCGGCCGGTCGATGCGGCTCTGACACAAGCGACCGAAAGCGCCGAGCGGGTGGGCATAGTTGCCGATAGTTGCCCGGACTGCGGCTCCAGGTGCAGTCCGTTTCGGCAAACGCCCTGCTCACTTGGGGTGACCGAGGGGACTCGAACCCCCGACCTTCAGGGCCACAACCTGGGCGCGGTCGCCCAAGCCGCCACGGCACGTCCGCCGCTGACATGGTGTGCCTGCGCTGAGTTCTCTAGCGCACCGAGGAGGGGCCCTGCTCGCCGAACAACTCCGACGGGGCCGTAGTTGCCCCATTGGTCCCCGGGTCGAGATCCGCAAGGTGACCGCCCAGAGGGCAGTCGCAGTTGTGCGTCAGTTGGGCCATCTGCGCGTTCATCGAGGCAGGTGGTCGGTTCGGGGGAATCGGCTCACTCGCCGACGCCTCCGCCCTCCTCCACGGGTCGCCGCACCCGTAGCGTGGACGACACGTGGCCCGGACCGCGTCCGCCGGTCGGAAGGAGACCGACACAACCGGATTTCGCCGTCCGACCGGTATGAGCGAAGCTGCAACATGACGGTCGATTTCGAGGTAACGACCCGCGTCGCCGCCCCACGCGAAGTCATGTTCGATCTCTCACTCGACGTCGAAGCGCACACCGCATCTCTGGCGGACTCCGCCGAGCGCACCATCGGTGGCGTGAGGACGGGCCTGATCGGGCTCGGCGAGGACGTGACATGGAGCGCGATCCACTTCGGCATCCGTTTCACCATGACCAACCGGGTGACCGACCTCGACCGCCCGAGACGGTTCGTCGACCGGCAGGTGCGCGGCCCCTTCCGGCGCTTCGATCACGAGCACGTCTTCGAGTCGGATGGCGGCGGGACGGTGATGATCGACCGGGTCAGCTTCGACGCCCCGGTCGGCGTGATCGGCCGTGTGGCCGAGCGTCTTGTGCTCGGCCGCTACCTCGAGCAGCTGATCGAGACCCGCGGTCGCTTCCTCAAGACGGAGGCCGAGAAGCGACATCGGGCTGAGTCCTGATCGCACGGATCAGACCCGGACGGTGCGGCATCGCTTCTCGAAACCTGCGGAGCTGGTTGCCGACAGTTGCCCGCTCGTGGTTTTCAGCTGCAGTCCACTATGACCGCATTATCTTGTTCGTCCAGCGCCGCCCCTTCTCGGCATCCTTCTCGTTGCGCTCGTAGGCCGCGACGATCTGCGAGACGAGGAGGCCGAGGAACCCGTTCTCGTCGATGTCTGGCCGCTCCCGGGCCAGTGCGAGCGACTGCTGGACCACGGCCTTCACGTACGCCGGGCGGTTGTTGTGCAGTTCCGCCAGGAGGGCACGCCCGCGCGGTGAGTCGAAGTGGGGCGACCAGCCGTACTGCGTGCGCACTCTCTGCTCGAGACCCGCGATGTCCTCGAGCGCCTTGTGGGCGGCCGCGCCGAGCGCTTCGGGTTCGAGGGCCGCGAGGTAGAAGCGCCGGGCCCAGTCCTCGCTCCGCAGGGCCTGCGGGTCGGGCACACCGTCGATCGCCGGGACCGGTTTCCCGCCCTTCGAGCCGAAGGTGTAGGTCAGCGACGGGGCGAGCCGGATGCCATGACGGGCGAACGCCTCGGGCGCTCTGCGGATCAGGTCCTGGAGCTCGCCCCAGCGCAGGGTCCACTGCTTGAAGCCCGCGCTCATGACGGCGCTGTCCCACGAGTTCACCGCGTTGGCGAGCCCGCTCGACTCGACGTCAGCGATGCGCTGGAGCGTGTCGAGGTCGCGGTCGGTGATCCCGAGTCCCAGGCGGCGCAGGGCGTCGATCAGTCTTCCGCCGCCGTACGCGGCATAGCCGCGGTCCTTCACCCGGCGCAGTCGCACCGCTGGCGGCGGTGCGCTGGGCACCGGCGTCGACGTGCCCGCCGGGCGCGAACCACCCGCGACCAGCTGCTGCCGGTAGCCGTCGAGCTCGGCGATGGCACGATCGTTGCGGGCCTTGTCAGTGAAGTACGTCCAGCGCGTCCATGTCCCCCGCACGTCGATGTGGGCGTAGGTGTCCGCGACGCCGATGCCGATGTCGGTGCCGTAGGCCTCCAGCGCCGCCTTGGCGATTGCCATGCCGGTCAAGCCGCCGATCCGCACGTCGGCGGCCTGACCGCTCGAGTGTCGGCTGAGCGTGGGCTTCTTGTTGTAGGTCTTGGTGTAGAGGTCGACGTTGTACCCGTAGGGCCGATAACCGGACGTGACCTCCACCGGCTTGCCGGTGTGGTCGCGCAGCTGCTGGAGGCAGCGGACGAGCTCGGGGTCGATCCGGGCCCGGTCGAACGCCTGACCCCCGCTGCGCGCCAGCTCACCAACCGTGAAGTTGCGGGACAGCCGCTGCGAGCGCGCGGCCGAGCCCGTGTCCAACAGCGGGTTGCCCGTTCGGTGCGGGTCGAAGTGCTCCTCGCCTGACTGCGTCGCCCCAATGACGATGCTGAGCGTCGCACCACCCGGGAACGTGACGCTGGCCGGGGTCTGCTCGTCGAGGGTCAGTCCCTCCCCGGCAAACTGCCCCAAGAGAGCTTCCGCCTCACCGGCCTCGACCTCGGGCGCTTCGATGTCCTCGTCCTCGTGCTCGTACTCCGTCTCCTCTGGACTGGGCTCGGTCGTGACGTCGCCGAACTCGGCCTCGAAGGCCTCCTCGGCGTCGTCGAACCAGTCAGTCGCACCGTCTTCGCCGAGAAGGCCATGGTCCTCGACAGCTTCGTCCGGTTCACCCGTTGCCGTTCCTTCGCCGAGGTATGTGAAGTCCTCCGCGGCGGCGTCGAAGACCTCCGCCTCTCGCGCGCCGGCGGGCTCGACGTATGCGTCGGGAACGTCGGCCGCGACGTCGGCCAGGACGCGCCATCCGTAGCGCTTGGGAATCTGGAAGTGGTCGTATGTGCTCGCCTCGACCCGGTAGCGCCGGGCGTCCTCGGCCGACAGCTCACCGGCAAGGGCACGGCTCACGGCCAGGCTGTTGGGTCTGGTGCCGCGCTGGTAGCGGCCCTGGTAGAAGACCCGGAGGCCACCGTCTCCGGTCGGCGAGTCGCGGTCGCGGCGGATTCGTTGCCGTGCCCATGCGATGAGGGTGTCGGGTGGCCAGTAGAGCGCGTCGAAGACGTGCACCTGGTGCGGGTCGTGGAAGCGCAGGATGTCGAGCAGCGCCCGGCCGCCCCCGGAGTGGGCGGTGAGGATCAGCCGTCCGATGCGAGGCGGCGATACGCCGTACAGAGAAGCGAAGCGCTCGAGCGAGAACTGGATGAGCTTGGTCAGCCCGTCCTTCGTCGTGAGCGCGGGGAACGTGTAGACGTTGTACGGCCCGTTCTTCTGTTTCACGCCGGTGTCATGCCCGCGGGGCAGCACGGTGAGCGTCGGTCGGGCGCGCCCGGCCTCGGCGGCTCCCCTCACCGGCGTGAGATCGAGTCCGCTCACCGGCTCGATGTCGCGAGGCAGCCTCATCCCTCCGTACCAGAACCCGTGCAGGTGCACGGCGACGTCGATCTCCTCGGGCACGGAGGACACGTTCCACCGGAGGATGAGATCGGGCCGGGTGCCGCGGTGGTGCGCCAGCAACGGGACCTTGGGCACCTCGATCCGGTCGGCCCGCACCGCGGTCGTCGTCGCGGTGCTTGCACTATCCATCGCACCGCTGGCCCGCGTCTCGGTCGCGCCTCCCGGCGGGCGGTAGACCCAATGCCACGGTTCGGTGGCAAGGGGATAGAAGCGATGCGGATTGCCCTTGGCATGCGTGTCGAGCCACCTCCAGAACGCCGATCGGTCCGAGAGCTTGCCGAGCCGGTCCTTGCCGGCAGCAATCCCGAGGTCGAAGGCGAGCCCGTCCTGGTGGTTGCTGTAGCCCGGGGAGGCGATGTAGCCCCCGAGGAAGCGGGCAACCTTGGCGGCGGCGCTGTCGCTGAGGTCGCCCGCGCGGACGATGCCCCTTCTGATGGCTTCGCGGTAGTAGTGGGGGAAGCCGCTTCCGGCGTCCTTGCCCGTGGGGTCGCGACCGTTCCAGATCTCCAACTGTCTGGTTGCCGACCGGTATGCGCTGACGATCCCGATACGCACGAGGGGGTGGGTCACGGCGAGCGCGGTTCGGGCGTCGGCCAGCAACTTCTTCATGGCGGCGGCCGCGTCTTTCCTGGCCTTGAACCCTTCGACGTCGCCGAGCGCGGACTCGGGCAGGTCCATGACGAAGTCGCCTCGTGCGTTCTGGCGGTGCTTGAGGTACACGGCCCTCATGAAGGCAGTCTCTTCCGCCGCGTGTCCTGGCCAGTCCTTGGGTTCCAACGACGACGGGATCGCGATCGGCCCCGACATGAAGGCGGTCTCTTCCGCCGGGTGTCCTGGCATCGTCGACGTCGCCGGCGGCGAGGTTGCCGGGCCCGGATCAAGCTTCCAGGTGCCGGCGACCAGCAGGCCGAGGCAGTGGCGGGTGGTCGGGTGCCCGCAGATCGCCCCGCCCGTGTACACCTCCCGCCAGCTCAGGGTGGCAGCGAACGGCTCCTTGCGGGTCGGGTCGCCGAGCTTGCCCGGCAAGTCCTGGATGTCGTCGCAGCAGGCGCAGCACGGGCTGAAGCCCCGGTTGCCCTTGCGGGGACGGGAGCGGTTCACGACGTCGAGCTTGGCCAGACGCCGGCGCCAGTCCGGCTTCTGGGCCAGCAGGAAGTCCTGGAGCTGGATCTCGGCGTGGTGGGCGTTGGTGCACCGGTCCCGGCTGACGACGGCGAGGGGACCGGCGTTGAAGGTCACCAGGTGGACCTGGCGCTCGTCGGGCTGGGGGAGGAACAGCACACCGCCCACCGGCCACCCGCTCTTCTTGGCCTGGAGCCAGACGTAGTCGAGCGAGGAGCGGTCGGTGGCGACCGTGAACACGTCGCTGCTCAACAGGTGGGCCGGGGGATTGACCAGCCGGCGGCCGTTCTTGGTCGGCTCGCTGGTCGGGTCGACCAGCAGCACCGTGTCGCCGGGCTGGGCTTCCAGCGACGTCACTGACAGCACTATCCCCAACGAACGGCGCTTCACGCTCTCGTTCGCCTCCTCGGCCAGGCGCAGGATCTTGTCGGTGGCCTCGACGAGCTCGTCGATCGAGAGCTCACGTCGCAGGGCGGCAGCCCGAGCGGTCGGCCGGCCGATCTGCTGGAGCACGTACGCCAGCACGTCGGCCCGCTCGCACAGGGACTGGTGGCCGAGGCGGCCCTTGGGGAGCAACTTCTGGGTGACGCGCCGGCCGCTGCCCGTGAGCGGGTGGGCGCTGACCAGCGGTACGGTGCCGTCGCCGGCCTTGGTCGTCAGCACCTCGTCCCTGCCGCGGTGGTAGCCGGAGACGGTGCTGAAGCCCGAGGTGGCCACGAAGTGGTAGTCGACCTTCCTGCCCGGCTCGTCCAGCCAGGTGTCGAGCACGTCCGGCGTGCGGAGCAGGGTGCGGAAGTCCTGCACCATCACGAAGGCGGGCGTGCCGGTTCCGCCGTGGGTGAGGCCCTTGTAGGAGTCCTTGAACGCCTCCCTGCCGCTGCGGGTCTCGACGAAGTCGTAGACGGGCAGCAGCTCGAAGGACGACGCCATGTACCGAACGACGGCCACCTGAACGTCGCGGGGCACGAGCTCCTGGGCGGGGAGCAGTGCCCGGGCGGCCGCACTGGCCGCCGGCCGGTTCAGGTCGACGAGCGTCTGGAACAGCGTGCGCACAGCTCGGGACAGCGGCGATTCCCCGAAGGGCAACATCCGGCCGGCCAGGTGGAGGTAGGCCAGCGGCGCCCCCTGCTGCGGCGTGCCGATCGTGATCACGCGCTTGGCCAGGCGGTCGCCGTGGTAGTCCTCGACGTACGCCCGGGCGAGCAGCCCGCCGAGGCTGTGGCCGATGATCGTGACCCGCTCGCCGGGGGCGAGCGTGCGCTCCGCCGGCGGATAGCGGCCGTCGAACCAGCGGTCGACGATGGCCTTGTTGAGCTTAGGGAGGTTCCCGTACGCCGACAGCCGCCAGTCGTAGGGGAACTCGAGGACGTCGAGACCCTCGGCTCGCAGGGCCTTCAGGAACGCCGCGTACGGTTTGACCTCGACCCGCTTGAGGGCGCTGTCGATGTCGATCTCCAGCAGCCGGCCGGGTCGCACGTTGCCCGGCTCCCGCCGCCCGTCGCCGCTCTTGATCCGCTTCGCCCACGCCTTCGGGGCGTAGAGCCAGTGCAGCATGCCGATCTCGCCCCACAGCGCCTCGGGTCGTCGGTCCGGGGGTTCGCAGGGGTAGAACTCCGTGCCCTTCAGCAGGTTGCCGCGTACGATGCCCAGGTTCTCCCGGCACAACCGCGCCGCGTCCGCGGGGGTGAGGCTGCCGTCGAGCAGCGTCGTCCCCAGCACGCCGGGCAGGAACACGACCCGCTCGGGCATGGGCTTGGGCGCGACAACGGCCACGGCGGGACCCGGCTGGATGCCTGCGCCCCGGAACGGGAACCCGAACGGCCCGGCTTCGTCGTCATCCTGGGCCTCGATGGCCGGTTCGGCCGACCCGCAGCCGCACGGCGACCGGTCGGCGCCGGGGGCGCCCTCGACCCCGCTGTCGTCGAGGGAGTCCAGATAGGCCTCCTCGTCGGGCTCCTGGTCCAGGTCGTCGACGTCCACCACGCTGTCGGCGTCGGCGGTGCCGGTGTCGCGGCAGGTGTAGTCGGCCCGGGCCTTCTCGCCGGCGTAGGCAACGTTTAGCGGGAGGGCGGCGACGTGGTGCGCCGGCATGCAGAAGCGGACGTGGAGGTGCCGGCCATGGCCCTTCCAGGGGCTGACACCGGGGATCGTGTCGTCGAGGAAGCCGATGGCCTTGACGGGGAGGACGCCGTTGCGGCGGATCAGGTCCACCAGCTCCAGCACCAGGGGCCGCTGCCGCTCCCGGTAGTCGGCGGCACCGTGGTCGAGCCCCTTGCCCCCGATCCGGAGGTGCAGATCCACGTCCAGCCCGATGCGGTGGCTCTTGTGCGGCGGATAGACCCGACCGCCTCGCAGCTGGCTGATGTCGGTGACCACCAGCTTGGCCTCGCCCTCCCCGTGGCGTTGGGTCCAGCGGTCGCGGATCCGGTCGAGGGCCCTGATCGTCTCGGGTACCCCATAGCGCCTCTTGGTGCTGCCCCAGGGCAGGGGAGTGGCGACGACGTCGAACGGCCCGCCCAGCCCGGGTGACGCCGCCGGGGCCGGAGCGGCGGTTCCGGCCGCCGGCGGCGTCACGGCCGTCGAGGGTGGTGCGGGGATGGTCGCCCCGCCTAGGGCCGGGACGACCACGGCGTCCCGGATCTGCAGCCACTCGCGGCTGAGGGGGCCGAAGTCGGGCTCGTCGCGGCGCAGCGGGCGACCCTCGCGCTGGGGGTGGCGGGCGAAGAAGACGAGGTTCGTCAGGTCGTCGCGGTCCCGCAGCCCGGCAGCGATCGGCACCTGCACGAACGGGCGCCACAGCGAGAGCTCCGAGGCGGTGAGCTCGGCTTCGAGGTCGTCGGAGGACGTCCAGGAGGTCATGTCGAATCCCTTCGGGTCGTGCCGGGCGCCCGTGGCGGGGCGCTCGCCGAGCAGGGCGCGCGCCGCGGCCACGAGCCGGCCCACGTCGAGGTAGCCGTGGCCGAGCCGCAGCCCGGCTTCGGTACCTACCGGTGGTGGGGTGGCGGTGCTCAGCACCAGGGCGCGGATGTCGCGCATACCGAGCGGGCGGGGTGCGACGGACAGGCACAGCGCGACCGCCCCGGTGACCGAGGGCGCGGCCATGCTGGTGCCCGACTTGCGGACCTGCAGGCCGGGGCTGCGGGTGGTGCCGGCCGGAGCGGAGCGGGCGGCGAGGATCTGGTAGCCGGGGGCGGCCACGTCGGGCTTGCTGCGCCCGTCGCGGGTGGGGCCCGAGCTCGAGAAGGGTGCCATGGACCGGTCCGGGTCGTGGGCGTCGTAGGCGCCCACCACCAGCGGGAGGTGGCCGGTGGCGATGGTGCCGACCGTGCTGCGGGGGTCGGACTCGGCGGTGGGGAACAGGGCCTGGCACGGGTCGCAGGCCTGGTCGCGCTCGATCCAGGCGTGGACGACGCCGTCGCCACCGACGCGCCGGGCCAGCAGCGTGACCCGCCAGGTCCCGGCCGCCGCCGACGCGTAGAGGAACAGATCGACGTGGTTGTCGCAGTTGTTGGGATCGCACTCGCGGTGGTAGATCCGTCCGACGACCTGGCCGTCCTCCTTCAGGTCGACGCGCTCGCCCAGGGCGACCCAGGGGGAGGTCTCGCCGGTCGGCGACTCGACCTGCACACCGAGCTCGTCGTCGCCGCTGTACCACGCCTCCAGCTCGTTGCCGGTGTGGTCCTCCTCGTCGACGATCATCCGCAGGATGGCGGTGTCACCCGGACCGAGGTGGTGGCGCGTGTGGATGGGCTTGGCGTAGTAGTTGCCCCCGCTGAGCACGACGCAGCGGCCGGTCGTGCCGGCCAGCATCTCGTCGAGCGCCATCTCGGTCAGGGTGCGGCCGTCGTGAGGCCCGCCGTGGCGGCCGAGGCTGCAATTCACGACGCAGGGACGGTCGCCGGCCAGGCGGAACAGGAAGTCGATCGCTTCGAGCAGCCGGACCGAGTCCCCCAGGTTGGCCAGGCCCCCGGTGCCCGTCTGGGCCAGGTGGACGAAAGCGACCTCGGCCTCGGGGGCGAGGCCCACCAGTCCGCCGCCCCCTCCGTTGCCCACGGCGATGTCACAGACGTGCTGGCCGTGCGCACCCCGCCCGGTGCGGTCGGCGTCGGCGGGGTGGTAACCCAGCGTGTTGTACGGCTCGGGCGTCTGCAGCGCGGCGTCGATGGCCAGGCGGTCGTGGACGTGGCCGTAGCCGTAGGGGTCGGGCGCGGGACCGGTCCCGCCGTCGCGCTGGTCCCACAGGGCCACGACTCGGGTGCGGCCGCGTGGGTCCTTGAGGCCGGGATGGTCGACGTCGAGGCCGGTGTCGACGATGCCGACCAGCACGCCCCGGCCCTTCGCCGTGAGGCCCGGTGGCCGGCGGTCGTCGCCAGGCACGACGTGCAGGGGCAGCTCGGTGCCGGGCGGCACGTCGACCTCGCCCACCGGTTCCGGCTCGGGCTCGGGTTGGAGCGGGCGCGTCGCCTTGAGGCTCAGGACGTTCGGGTGGCGGCGCACGGCCAGGACGTCGTCCCGCTGGACCCGGCAGGTGGCGACGTGGCCGAAGCACGCCACCAGGCGCACCCCGGCCACGTCGACGTCGGGGCGGTCGAGGCGGATGATGCACTCGACCTCCTCGTCGCCGGCGACGTCGCTGCTCTCGAGCAGCTCCCACAGGGCTGGGTCCATGTCGCCGCCACCACCTCGTCACGCCGGTGCCGGCTCACTTGCGCGGCGACACAGCCGCCCCGGTGACCGTCAGCGGCACAAAGTCGACCTCGCTGCCGACGGTGGCCTTGACAGAGCAGGAACCGGCCTTGTGACCGGTGACGACACCGGTGGCGTCGACCGTGGCGACGTCGTGGTCGGTGGTGTCCCAGATGACCGAGCCGTTCTTGCGGGTGAACAGCTTCAGCGAGGCGCCCTCGGGGAGCGGACCGGGAGTGCGGTCGCTGATCAGGCCGGTACCGCCGCCACCGGCGTTGTCCTGCAGCCGCTTGGCGATCTCGGCGCCGACGAGCACAGCAGCCCCGGCCGCCAAACCGATGAGCTGCTTGCGGCCGGCCTTTAGGAAGATGGTCGGCGCGTACTCCAGCGCGCCCTTGACGAGGTCCTGGGCGCCCTGATCGAGGCCGGGCAGGAAGTTGTCGATCCGGTCCTGGGCCAGGCGGATCGCCGGGGTGGCGACCGCCCCGTTCTCGAGGCCGCCGGTGCGTCGAGCCAAGCCGTGCAATGCCCCGCCGATGGCCTCGGACTTCACCTCGTTCTCGAGGGCGACCTCCTTGAGATCGTCCCGCGTCTTGCTGATGGCCGCCTTGGTGGTCCGGATCGGACGGGCCGGGCGCTGGCGCCGCTGGCGGGCGGCCCGCAGCTGGCGCTGGCGCCGCAGCTTGCGGGCCCGGGCGGCGGCACGCCGACGCTTCTCGCTGTCGGACGCCTCCTCGTCGTAGTCGTCCGTCCAGCTCTCGGGGATGTACTCCTCGTCGGAGTACTCCTCTTCTTCTTCTTCTCCTCCGCCCCAGCTGTCCAGGGAGAGCTCATCGAGGATGTCCGGCATTGCCGTTCTCCTTTGGTTCGTCGGTTGTCGTGCGGCGGATGGTGGCGGACGGCCGGGTGCGGGCGTCGGCGGCCTGCGCCCGAATGGCGCGGATGGCCGGCTGCACGTACGTCGCGAAGAGCTGGCGGTCGGGCAGGATCCAGCCGGGACCGCCCTCGCCCTCGCAGATGTGGCAGCGGGGGTCCTGCCCCCAGCAGTCGCAGGCGCCGAGCGCCTCGGCCAGCGCCAGGTTCCGCTCGGCGAGCTCGTCGCCGGCGGCATTGCTGGCCGGGTCGCCTGCCCTGGTGGCGCCGACGACCTCGACGTCGTGCACGGGTGACGAGCCGTCTCGGCGCCACGGCTCGTGACCGGACCGGGCTCGGTCCTCGTGGCCGGTCGGCAGGGCGCCGCCGGCCGCATCCCACGTGCCGGGCCGCAGCGCCCGCGGCGACCGCTCGGCCACGATCATGCGGGCCAGGCGGTTGCCGACGGCGGTGGCCAGGAGCTCCTCGGGCGGTTCCTGGCCGAGGCCCGGCACGCCCTCGTGCCGGGCC
>JBKPRV010000177.1:0-10283 GCA_046734715.1 Actinomycetota bacterium
CCGATGAAGTGCGTGGTGCTCTACACCCCGGCCGACGACGTCCTGCCCAAGGCCATGGAGCACTTCCCCGCCCACTCCGAATGGGCCGACAAGTTCGTGGCCGACGGCACCCTGCTCATGATCGGCACCTTCGCCGACGTCCAGGCCGACGGCTCCATGGCCATCTTCACCGACCGCGCCGCGGCCGAGGCGTTCGTGGCCGGTGACCCGTTCGTGCAGCACGGCGTGGTGGTCCGCCATGAGCTGCGGGACTGGAACGGCTGACGCGGACTAGGGCGGCGGGAGCACCCGCCGCTGGCGGAGCACCGTGCCCTGGTAGCCGAGCAGCTCGGCGCGGGTGAAGCCCGGCGGGAGGGGCACGTCGACCGGCGCGCCGGCGGTGAGGTCGACGCTGGGCCGCGGCCGGTCGTCGACCAGCACGTCCAAGCGGTCGAGCCCGTCGGCGCTCACCCGCACCCCCTCGGCGGTCAGCTTGAAGCTCAGCCCCGTGCGAGGCAGGCGGGCGAGGATCCGGCCGCAGGCCTCATACAGGTCCTGATTGTCGTCGAGGTCCCGCAAGGTCGAGTCGTGGACCCCAGCGGTGTTGCGCACGCCGACGTCCTCGATGCCCGAGCCGGCCGCGTCCACCGCATCGCCGGTGCGCACCGCCCGACGCACCGCGATGGTGAAGCCCGCGCCCGCCGGTAGCTCGACCTGCTCGAAGCGGGTGCCGAGGAGGGCGTTGCGCACGGTCTCCTCGGTCCAGACCTCGGCCCCTCCCCCGCCGCTGGCCAGGCCGACCGACACCAGGGGGCCCACGCCGTTGTCGACGAACCCGGCGGCGAACAGGTCGGCGGCCGAGTACGTCTTGGCGTCCACCACCGCTACCACCGGGCCGCCGTAGATCTGGCCGATGTCGTTGCAGCCGGCCTCGCTGGTGAGGGGCAGCGCCGCGGAGTAGACGTCGCCGGTCGACACCGCCGCGTCCAGGCTCGCCTGCCAGGGCGCGAGCTGGCGCTCGTTCTGGGGTGAGAGGGCCATGTCCCGCGTGAGCGGGGTGGCGAGCATGGCGAACCGGGTGGGCAGGATGTGTTGCGGGGAGAGCAGCTGGAGCAGCCGCTCGGCCGCCCAGACCAGCCCACCCGGGTTGGCCCGCAGGTCGACGACCAGCCCGAGCGCGCCCGCCGGGATCCGGCGCAGCAACCGGATCACCTGGGCCACGAACGGCTTGTCGTCGAGCACGTCGAAGCTCCAGAGCCGCAGCACGGCGACCGGACCCGCCCCGGTGTCCACCGTGCTGAGCCGAACGTGGCGCCGGAACGTCGTGCCGGCCGCCGCCCGGGCCTCGCCCGCGAACAGCAGCATCTTCACCCGCCGGGTGGTCTCGGCCGCGGGGTCGATGGCCCGCGCGCCCTCGGCCTCGGGCGCGGCCGCGAGGGCGGCTCTCGCCCCGCCGCGGGGCTTGACGATGCGCCAGTGGACCCGCACCTCGCGGGCCACGCCGTCGAGGTCGCGGTAGCCGATGTCGACCCAGCGCTCGTCGGGCGGCGGGCTGAAGCGCAGCGCCCGCAGCGTCAGCGACTCCAGCGCCCGCGCCCGGCGGCTGTCGGGCCGCCCGCCGGTCTCGCGGTCGGCGTAGAGGTCGACCGCCCGGTCGATGGGCACGCCGTTCCACCACAGCAGCTCGACGCCCGCGGCGAAGGCGGAATCGTCGATCAGGTGGCGGGTCAGCTTGGAGACCACGTAGCGGGGCGCCTCGACCGGGCCCCAGCTCTCCACCAGGAACCCGAGGTGGGCCGCCCAGTCCCGCAGGGCCGCGGGCCCGATGTAGCGGGTGTGGCCGTCGCGCAGGCCGGTGAGGATGGCCGCCAGCTGGTGGTGGAACTCGAGGTCGTCGAGATCGGGGCTCTGCTGGCGCAACAGCCGCAACCGCTGGAGGGGGTCGGTGGCGTAGCGGGCCCGCTTGAGCGGCAGGTGGGCATAGAGGCCGTCGAGCACGGCCACCAGCCCGTCCACCACCTGGGCCCGCTCGGACGGGCTCAGCGGGGCCAGACGAGGCCGGGGCGCGCCGCGGGGGCGCGGCGCGGCGGGCGCGAGCGCGGCCGCCCCGCCCGGGTCGGGGATGGGGTACACCGCGGCGATGGGGAAGCCGGCCTGCTCGCGCTCGAGGCGGCTCGGCTGCGCCATCAGCGGAACAGCTCGCGCAGCGGGTCGAGCACCCCGCCGTGGAAGCCGCGGCCCCGCACGCTCGCCAGCCAGTCCGGATCGTGGTGCACCGGGCCGATCGGCGCGATGTCCACGGTCCGGCCCTTGGGCGGCGGGCCGGCCGTGCCCACCGGCCCTGCGGGCATGTCCAGCTCGACGGCCATGGGCGGAGTCCCGGGCGGATCGCCCGAGACCAGCCCCGTCGGGCGCCGGCTCCGGGACGCGGCCGGGCCCGACGGCGGCACTTCCTTGGCCGACTTGCGCACCTTGTCCAGCCCCGCCAGCACCTCGGCCCAGGGCCACGGCTTCGCCGGGTCGTCGGGCCGGACCAGCGTGACCCGGCGCGTGACGTTGCCCATGCGCACCGGCACCGCGCCCGCGGCACCGGCGGCGAGCATGGCCTCCGCCGTGCCCAGCCGGGGCCGGCCGGCCACCGCCACCAGCACCACGTCGCGCTCGCGCGCCGCCACCAAGCTCTTCCAGGCGTCGTCGCGGCGCTGGGTCACGGCCACGAGGTCGCCCAGCGCCCCGGGCACCAGGCGGCCGGACGGGGTCTGCCAGGCCCGGGCCAGGGCGTCGCCGGGGCTGGCGGTGACCATGCGCACCAGCGCGTGGTCGTCGAGCTTCCAGCCCGCGGCGTCGGCGTGGAGCCGAGCCACCTTGAGCTCGCCCAGCAGGTTCTTCGTCCCCGACGGGCCCCAGTCGGTGCCCAGGCACACCGCCAGCCGCTCGCGCTGCACCATGGGCACGTCGAGCGTGATCCCGTACAGCCACAGGTTGGAGAACGGCGACCACACCACCGCGCCGGTCGTGTCCCGCGGCGCGGGCTGCACGATGGACCGCCAGCGCCGGAAGTCCTCCCGGTCGAGGCCGCAGCCGTGCACCACCACCAGCCGCTGGTCGATGCAGCCGGTCGGCTCGGCACCTGCCCTCAGCGCGGCGTCGGGGGCGGTGCGCAGGTCCTCGAACTCGTCGCGCATCCCTTCCGACGGCCGGCCTTCGCCGCAATGGCGGATCAGGATCCGCCCGGCGCGCAGGTCGAGCACCCGCTTGTCGAGCTCGCGGGTGTCCGTCAGCGTCGAGACGCGGACGGGGTCCGGCAGGAGGCCCACCTGGTCGTTGTCCACGCTCCGGACCAGCGCATTGGCCGCGGCCCGACTCTGGCCGGGCCACCCCTGGATGGCCGTGGTACCGCCCGCCAGCGCGCGCACCTGGATGTAGGCGAGCGTCGATTCGGGGGCACCGTTGATCAGCGTCCACGCCGGCCAGGGGATCTGCTCGGGATAGGTGTCGGCCCCGGGCCACTGGTCGTGGTGCTCCCACGGCACCCCTTTCTCCGCCCGCTTGGGGTCGACCCACAACGGCTGCGCGTTGAAGCCGATGTGTGAGTGGAGGTCGATGAGGCCGGGGTAGACGACCGCGTCGCCGACGTCCACCCGCGGCGCGGCGTCGAAGCCAGGCGGGGCCTTCTGCCCCTTGCTGGTCACCTTCTCGACGAGCCCGTCGTCGCCTATCCACACCGTGCCCGGCACGACGGTGCGCTCGCGCCCACGCGCCATCGCCGCGATGTTGCCGTCCACGACCAGTGCCATGTCCCGCCCCCGTCCTGGATGGGTCGGCCGGTAGCATAACGAGCCGTCGACGGGCAGGGCCTCGCTCGCTTCAGGTCCGGCTGGGGTCGAAGCCGAACGGGAGCTCCAGGCGGTTGGCTGCCATGAGCTCTGCGTCGCCCAGGATCTCGGCCGTGGGGCCGTCGGCCACGATCACCCCGTCGTTGAGGATGACCGACCGCGGGCACAGCTCCAGGGCGTAGGGCAGGTCGTGGGTCACGATGATGGCCGTCACCGGCAACGTGACCAGGATGTCGGCCAGGTCCCGCCGGGCCGCCGGGTCGAGGTTGGAGGTCGGCTCGTCCAGCACCAGGATCTGCGGGTCCATGGCCAGCACCGTGGCCAGGGCCACCCGCCGGCGCTGCCCGAAGCTCAGGTGGTGGGGCGGCCGGCCCCCGGCGCCGTCCATGCCCACCGCGTCGAGCGCGGCACGCACCCGGGCCTCCACCGCGTCGCCCGCCAGCCCGAGGTTGGCGGGACCGAAGGCCACGTCGTCCCGCACCGTCGGCATGAACAGCTGGTCGTCGGGGTCCTGGAAGACCACGCCGACGCGTCGGCGGATCTCCTTGAAGTTGGCCTTGGTCACCGGCAGCCCGCCGATGGCGACCTCGCCGGCCTGGGGCAGCAGGATCCCGTTGAGGTGGAGGATCAGCGTGGTCTTGCCCGCCCCGTTCGGGCCGAGCACGGCCACCCGCTCCCCCGCGGTCATGTCGAGGTCGACGCCCCCGAGGGCGGGCGAGCCGTCGGGATAGCTGTAGACCAGTCCCTGCACGTGGACCGCGGCGGCGTCGTTCATGCCGCCACCTGCGCGGCCACGGCGGCGGCCGCCGCCAGCACCGGTACGAGCGACGCCAGGGCCCAGTCCCGGCGCGTGGCCTGGTCCTGGGCGGGGCGGGGCAGCTCGCCGGTGAAGCCCCGGGACAGCATGGCCACGTGGATGCGCTCGCCGCGCTCGAAGGCCCGGATGAACAGCGTGCCCGCCGAGGCGGCCACGGCCCGGCCCTGCCACACCCAGCGGGCGTCGTACCCGCGGGACAGGCGGGCGATGCGCATGCGCCGGACCTCGCCGGTGATGACCTCGGCGTAGCGCACCATGAAGCCGGCGATGGCGGTGAAGGCCCGGGGCACCCGCAGCCGGTCGAGCCCGCACAGCAGCTCCGGCACCGACGTCGTGGTGGCGAGCAGCGTCGTGGCCGCCACGCCGAGGGTGCCCTTCACCAGGATGTTCCAGGCGGCCCACAGGCCCGGCTCCGACAGCGAGAGCCCCAGCACCTCGGTGTGCGGGGCCTCGCCCACCAGCGGGAGGAACAGGGCGAAGGCCACGAACGGCACCTCGATGACCAGCCGGCGGGCCAGCACCGGCAGCGGCAGCGTGGCCAGCCGCGCCACCGCCACGACCAGCAGGGCGTCGAGGGCGAACGCCCAGAAGGCGTCCCGGGGGGTGGCGACCACCGCGAGCACGAAGGCCAGCGTGGCCGCCACCTTCACCTGGGGCGCCAGCCGGTGGACCACGCTGTCCCCCGGCCGGTGCAGACCGTGGCTGTGGCCGTGCCCCCCGCTCATTCCGTCGTCCTCCGCCGGCGGAGCACCAGGAACAGGCCTCCGGCCAGGGCGAAGCTCACGGTGACGCCGATGGCCCCGGCCAGGCCGGTGGACAGGCGGTCGTCGTCCACGCCTTTGACCTGGTAGCCGGCCAGCGGGCTGTCCTCCAGCTGGTGGCCGGCCTCCTCGTCGGCGAACCCCTGGTCGATAGCGACCCGGTTCAGCCCGTCGGGCTGGCTGCTGGCCTCGGGGCCGAGGAAGAACGCCAGGGCCAGGGCCACGGCCAGCCCCGCGGCCACGAACAGCGCCAGTCGACGGCGGGCCATGTCAGCCCCGGACCGCCGCGGTCCGGTCGGCCAGGGGAGCGAGCCGCCCGGTGAGGTCCCGGGCACCGTGGACGAGGTCAGGACGGGCGGCCAGCACCGCGCTCACGGTGAGGGCGGTGATGAGCGCCTCGCCGACACCGATCAGCAGGTGGACGCCGACCATGGCGCCGGCCACCCGGGTGAGCGACGCCCCACCCGCGCCCCCGATGGCGTACTCGGCCGTGAAGGCCAACGCGCCCAGCACGACCGCCAGGAACGCTGCCACCGCGGAGGCCGCCACGACGCCGCCCCGGGTGGCGGGCAGCAGCCGCCGGGCCAGCAGGAAGATCCCGTAGCCCGCGAACGCGCCCACCAGGGCCATGTTCACGATGTTGAGGCCCAGGGCCGACAGCCCGCCGTCGGCGATCATCAGCGCCTGGACCACCAGCACCACGGCCACGCACAACGCACCCAGGTAGGGCCCGACCAGGATGGCGGCCAGCGCCCCGCCCAGCAGGTGGCCGCTGGTCCCGCCGGCCACCGGGAAGTTGATCATCTGCGCCGCGAAGATGAAGGCGGCCACCAGGCCGGCCATCGGCGCGTGCTTGTCCTCCATCATCTCGCCGGAGCGCCGGGCGCAGACCACCAACACGCCCGCGGCCGCGGCCCCCGCCGCGAGCGATGTCGGAGCGTCGATGAACCCGTCAGGAATGTGCACCACGCCTCCCTCTGCCCCGCGCCTACCCGGCCGGCGACCGGTTGCTACGACTGTGTCGCAATAAGTTCGGAGCCGCAACCGGGGGCGGATGACGGGAACTAGCCGGGTGCTACGCCGATCAGCTCGGCGGCCCGGGCCAGGACGGCCAGGTGGGCGTCCACCCCGGCCTGGCCGGTGCTCATGGTGTTGATGGCCAGGTGGCTGGCACCGGCGTCGCGCCACTTGCCCACCTGGCGCGCGAAGCGCGCGGGGTCTTCGGGGTTCCAGGTCACCCGGCCCTCCAGCCCCAGCGTCGCCGGGTCGCGGCCCGCAGCGTCGGCTGCCTCGGCGACGACGGCCCGGACATGGTCGAGGTCGGGGCCCGGCGCCACCTGCGGGAACCAGCCGTCGGCCAACCGGCCGATGCGCCGGTAGGCCGCGTCCGACGATCCGCCGATCCACACCGGGATGGGACGCTGCACCGGCAGCGGGGCCAGGCCCGCGGCGGTGACGGTGTCGAACTCACCCTCGTGGGTCACGACCTCTTCGGTCCACAGCCGCCGCAGCAGCCCGATCTGCTCGGACAGCCGCCGGCCCCGCTGGTCGAAGCGCTGGCCCAGCGCCTCGTACTCGACCGCGTTCCAGCCGAGGCCGACTCCCAGCCGGAAGCGGCCCCCGGTCAGCAGGTCGACCTCGGCGGCCTGCTTGGCCACCAGGGCGGTCTGGCGCTGGGGCAGGATGATGATCCCCGTGACCAGCTCGAGCGTGGTGGCGCCGGCCAGGTAGCCGAACATGACGAACGGCTCGTGGAACGTGGTGGCGACGGTGTACGGGCCCCGCCAGGGCGCATGCGCCTCGGGGTCGGCGCCCAGCACGTGGTCGTAGGCCAGCAGGTGGCGGTAACCCAGCGCCTCCACGCCCTGGCCGTAGGCCCGCACCGCGCCCACGTCGCCGCCGAGCTCGGTCTGAGGGAACACCACTCCGATGCGCACGCCCGCACGCTACCGGGGCATGCCCGTCAGCCGATCCAGTACCGCCGCACCGCCTGCCCGTCGTGGCCCGCGCCGACCTCGGCCAGCACACCGCCGCAGCGCTCGATGACGGTCGCCGAGCCGACGTTGCCGTCGTCACAGGTCACGAGCACCCGGTCGACGCCATGCCCGGCCACGATCCCCAGGCTCTGGCGCAGGATCTCGGTGGCGTAGCCGCGCCGGCGGTGCTCGGGCAGGACGCCGTAGCCGATGTGCCCTCCCTCCTGGAGGAGCCACTCGTTCAGCCGGTGGCGGATCGACGAGCGACCCACGATCACGCCGCCGACGTCGGCTACCCGGAAGCTGCTGGGCACCAGGTTGTCGGGCAGGTTCTCGCCCCGCTCCTGCTCGGCCAGCCGCTCGATGTAGCCGTCGAACGACGTGGCCTGGTCGTACCAGAGCCCGAACACGAAGCCGTCGGCCGCCAGGGCCTGGTGGGCACGCCGGAACGCGTTCTCGTCTTCGAGGACCACGGGTCGCAGGGTGAGGCGGTCGGCGGGCACGGCGCCCACTCTGCGGGATCGACTCACGCCGAGGCGATCGATTTCCTTGACCGGTTCTAGTTAACTGTTATAGACAACGTGTATGAAGGATGCGATCCTAGCCCTCCTGGCCAAGGAGCCGGCCCACGGCTACGAGCTGCGCGGGCGGCTCGCGGCCGCGCTCGGTCCGGCCGGCGGGGCGCTGAATCCCGGGCAGGTGTACGTCACGTTGTCCCGGCTGGAGCGGTCGGGCCTGGTCCGCTCGGAGACGGTCGGGCAGGCCAGCCAGCCCGACAAGAAGGTGTACGAGCTGACTTCGGCGGGCCGCGACCAGGTCGAGACCTGGCTGTCCGACCTGTCGTGGTCGAAGGTGGCGCCGGTCGAGTTCCACCTCAAGCTGGTGGCGGCCGCGCTCACGCGACTGGCCGATCCGGTGTCCCTGGTGGATGCCCAGCGGCTCGAGCTCCTGCGCCAGCTGCACGAGCTGCAGGAGCTGGCGCAGGCCGAGCCGGCCGGGTCCGAGGGCGGACTGCTCATCGAGGGCGCGGCACTGCGCCTGCAGGCCGACATCCGCTGGCTCGAAGCGTGCGAGCAATGGTGGCTCGAGAGGAGGCCGGGATGAGCGATCCGGTGATCGCGGCGCGGGGCCTGGTGCGCCGCTACCCGGGCGAGCCCGCTCCGGTGCGGGCGGTCGACGGCGTCGACCTGGTGGTCGAGCCCGGCGAGACCGTGTCGGTGATGGGCCCGAGCGGCTGCGGGAAGTCCACGCTGCTCCACCTGCTGGGCGGGCTGGAGCGGCCTGACGAGGGCGAGATCCACCTCGGCGGCCGCCGGGTCGACGGTCTGTCCGAGACCGAGTGGGCGGTGCTGCGGCGCCGCACGGTGGGGTTCGTGTTCCAGGCGTTCCACCTGGTCGACGAGCTCACCGCCATCGAGAACGTCGAGCTGCCGGCGCTGCTGGCGGGATCCAGCCGCCGCGCCGCCCGGCAGCGAGCGCAGGAGCTGCTCGATCGGCTGGAGGTCGGTGCGCGGGCCGGGCACCTGCCCGACCGGCTGTCCGGCGGCGAGCGCCAGCGGGTGGCCGTGGCCCGGGCGGTGATCAACGAGCCGCTGGTGGTGCTGGCGGACGAGCCGACCGGCAACCTGGACAGCCACGCCACCGGCGAGATCCTCGGGCTGTTCTCCGACCTCGGCGCCGCGGGCCAGACGCTCCTGATCGTCACCCACGACGCTCGGGTGGCGGCCACGGCGGACCGGCTGCTGACCATGCGGGACGGGGCCATCGTGGCCCAGACCCGCCTCGGCGAGGGCACCCCCGCCACCGCGCTGGCCGGCCTGCTCGACCTGGGGGGCGCGTGATCCGCTCGACCGCCATCGTCCTGCGCCTCGCACAGCGCAACCTGCGCCGCCGCCCGTGGCAGGCGTTCCTCCTGCTGGTGACGCTCACCATCGCCACCGGCACCATGGGACTGGCGATGTCGGTGTACGGCAGCGCCGACGCCCCCTGGAACCGGGTGTGGCGGGCCACCGACGGGTTCCACGTGTCGTTCGGGGCATACCACTCGCCGGACGACCCGGGTGACGCCGCCCTCGTCGCCGACCTGCGGCAGCGCGCGGTCGCGGTGGCCTCGTCCCCCGAAGTGGTGGCGGTGGGCGGGCCGTGGACCCACCTGTACGGCCAGCTCGCGGGGCCCGGCGGCAGCGAGGACCTCACGGCCGAGGTGCGCGAACCGGGCCGGTCCCCCGTCGACCAGCCGCGGGTGACCGACGGCGAGTGGCTCGGCCCCGGGGGCGGGGTGGTGCTGGAGGCCGGGCTCGCCGACACCCTGGACCTCGGCGCGGGCGACTCGGTCACCATCAACGGCCGGTCCTTCCCGGTGCGCGGCGTGGCCATGACGGTCAGCCGCGGGCTGTTCCCGCTGAGCCGGCCCGCGCAGGTGTGGGTCACGCCCGACACCGCGGCCGAGCTGCGCGATGTGGGGCTGACCGAAGAGGGCTTCGAGATGCAGCTCCGGCTGGACGACCCCGACGGGGCGGCCGCCTTCCTGGCCGCCCATCGCGAGGCCACGGAGGTCCCCGCGGGGTCGACGGTGGTGCCCTTCTCCGAGACGTGGCAGGGGCGCCGGGCCGCCTCGCACTCCGACCTCGACATCGTGGCCGGGACCCTGGGAGCCGCCGCCATCCTGCTGGCGCTGCTGGCCACCACCACGGCCGCGGTCCTGGTGGTCGACCGGATGGCGGCGCAGACCCGCCAGGTGGGCACGCTCAAGGCGGTGGGCGTCACTCCCCGCCAGGTGGTGGCGGCACTGCTGGGCGAGCACCTGGCCGTAGCCGCGCTGGCCGTAGTCCTCGGGCTGGCGATCGGGCGCGTGTTCGGTCCCCGGCTGGCCGCCTCGTCGGTGACCCTGCTGGGCGAGCCCGAGACCCCACCC
>JBKPRV010000178.1:0-5797 GCA_046734715.1 Actinomycetota bacterium
GCGCCCTACGCCTTCGCCACCCGCGACCCCAACGTGGGCGTGGCCAAGGTGGTCGATCACCGGCTCGACGCCCTCGCGGCCATGTCCGCCAGCCGCAACGTGGTGCCCGCCAGCGTGCAGTTCGTGGACATCGGCGGCCTGGTCGAGGGGGCCAGCAAGGGCGAGGGCCTCGGCAACCGCTTCCTGGCCAGCATCCGGGAGGTCGACGCGGTCGTCTACGTGCTGCGGGCCTTCGCCGACAGCGACGTGCCCGGTCCCTCCGACCCGCTGGAGCACCTGCGGGTGGTGGAGCTCGAGCTCACGCTGGCCGACCTGGAGTCGGTCGAGAACCAGGTGGCCAAGCGCCGCAAGGCGGCCAAGGGCGACCGCGCCCTGGCCGACGAGGTGGCGGCGCTCGAGGCGGCCGAGGCTGCCCTCGGCGAAGGGACCCCGCTGTACCGGGCCGACCTCGCCCCCGAGGCGGTCGCGCTGCTGAAGCCGTACTTCCTGCTCACCAACCGCCCCGTCCTGGCCGTGGTCAACCTGGGCGAGGACCAGCTCGAGGACGCCGCGTCCATCCTGGCCCCGGTGGAGGCGGAGCTGGCCGGCCGGGCCGAGGTGCTGGGCATGTGCGTCCAGCTGGAGGCCGAGGCCGCCCAGCTCAGCCTGGAGGAGCGGGCGGAGATGCTGGAGGCCCTGGGCCTGGGCGAGGGGGCGCTGGTCCGCTTCGTGCACAGCGCCTACCACCTGCTGGGCCTGCGCACGTTCTTCACCACCGGCGAGAAGGAGTCCCGGGCGTGGACGTTCAAGGCCGGCTGGAAGGCCCCCCGCTGCGCCGGCGTGATCCACACCGACTTCGAGAAGGGCTTCATCCGGGCCGAGGTCATCGCCTGGGACGAGCTGGTCGAGATCGGCTCCTGGTCCAAGGCCCGCGACGTCGGCAAGCTCCGGGTCGAGGGCAAGGACTACGAGGTGGCCGACGGGGACACTCTGGAGATCCGCTTCAACGTCTAGGGGGCCTGGCTGGCCCGTCCCCCGCGCTCCGGCGGCTACCGATACTCGGGCACCGGCTCGGGCTCGGTCATGTGACTGCGTTGGGCCTGATACACGGGAATCCCCAGCAGGAGCGCGCCGCCGGCGAGGAAGAACGGCGCCCAGTAGGTGAACCACGACTGTCCGGTGTTGCGCGAGTACCAGATGAACAGCACCGAGAACACTACCGATATCACCGCGACGGTCATGTCGCGCGCGAAGTGCGCGGCGTGGAGTTGCCGCCTGTCCGCGAGCCGCCATTTGATCTGCGCGAGCGCGGAGAAGCCATAAGGAATGGCAGAGGTGATGCCGGTCATGAGCACGAGCGTCGTGAAGACGGTGGCCCCGTTCGAACCAAGGTAATTGATCGCCATCGCGATCGATGCGAGGGCCGTGGACGAGATGATTCCAAACACGGGAACACCCTTGCTCGACATCTGACGGAACTGCGCCGGGAACAGCCCGTCGTCGGCGGCCGCGAGCGGCATCTCCGCACAGATCATGGTCCAGCCGTTGAGCGCGCCGAACCCCGAGATGATCACCACGACCGCCATGACCTTGCCCCAGGCCGTGCCGCCGAACATCACGTCGATCGCGTCAGAGAACGGTGCCGTCGAGTCCTGGAGCTGTTGGTTGGGCACGATGCCGAAGACGGCCGTGAGCGACAGCATGTAGACGACCGCGGTGGCGAGCGTGCCGAGGATCGTCGCCTGCGGAATGTTCCGATCGGGGTCGCGCACCTTCTTCGCCGCGACCGCCGCCACCTCGACGCCGAGATAGCTGAACAGTGCGATCGCCATGCCGCCACCGATTGCGCTGATGGCGCTCTCACCGCTGACGTTCCACGGCGTGAAGTTCGCATTGGTGATGTAGAAGAGGCCGACGGTGGACATGAACGCGAGCGCTGCGAACTTCAACACGGTCGTCACGACCTGCACCGAGCCCATGTTCTTCACGCCCGACAGGTTGATGAAGGCAGGGATCCACAATCCGACGAGCACCAGCAGGACGGACGCGAAGCGGTTGTGGTCCTTGTTGACGAACACCTCGACGTAGAGCACCCAGCCCACGGCAATCGCGGCGTTGCCGGCCCACGCCGTGATCCAGTAGGACCATGCGTTCATGAAGCCGAGCGGGTTCCCGAATGCGGCGCGCGCGTACGCGTACGGACCGCCGTTGGCGGGCAGCCTTCGAGACAAGGCGGCGAACAGCAGCGCGAGCACGAGCGCGCCGACCGTGGTGAGCGCCATCGAGACCAGGGTGATCGGCCCATAACCGGAGAGTGATTGCGGCAGGTTGAAGATGCCGACCCCGATGATGCTGCCCATGATGAGCGCTATGGCGGTCGAGAGACCGAAGGTCGCCGCGGACTCTGTGCCGTCCTCTGCGTCGGGCACATCCTGATGCGAGGTCGTCACGGTTCGCCCCTCCCTCGGGCCGAGGGCTGCAGCGGAGCCGGGCAGCAAGCCCCGAGGCTCGATACGTCGATCTTACGATCGAGCCTCTGCTCCGCATAGGTCTCAACACGTCCGCATGGGGAACGCGGGTCCATAGGCGGGCCCGCACGGGCGCCCTGATGCCGACGCAGACGCCCGTAGGTCGAAGCTTGTGGTCCGGGTAGGCCCGTCATAGGGTCAGTTACGCCCACTTCGGGGAGGCCTGATCGCTCGACTTGGAGGAGGGCCGATGGCCCTTGGTGTGTATTCCGAAGTCGGAAAGCTGCACAAGGTCATGGTTCACCGGCCGGGTCTGGAACACACCCGGCTCACGCCCTCGAACGCGGAGGACCTGCTGTTCGACGACGTGCTGTGGGTGTCGCGCGCCAAGGCGGAACACGACATGTTCTGCGAGGCGATGCGCGAGCGCGGGGTCGAGGTGTTCGAAGCGGAGACGTTCCTCGCCGAGGCATTGGTCAAGCCCGAGGTGAAGGACTGGGTAGGCGAGCACATCGTCGACGAGTTGCACGTCGGGATCACGGCGGCGCAGCGCGCCCGCGAATGGATCGAGACGGCCGAGGCGGGGCTGGTAGCGAACTTCCTCATCGGCGGCATCACCAAGGCCGACGTCGAGCGGGACGTGGGACTCGTATGGGAGGCAGCGGACCCGACGAGCAT
The DNA here is from genome assembly GCA_046734715.1 of Actinomycetota bacterium. Taxonomy (GTDB): domain Bacteria; phylum Actinomycetota; class Acidimicrobiia; order Acidimicrobiales; family VFJN01; genus ZC4RG19. Next base: position 3,126 of record JBKPRV010000178.1, read on the forward strand.
GTTGCTGCCACCGCTCCCGAACTTCTTGTTCCAGCGCGATCCGTCGTGCTGGATCTCCGACGGTGTGACCGTCAACCCGATGACCAAGCCGGCGCGCAAGCCGGAAACGATGATCGTCGAGCTCATCTACCGGTTCCATCCGATGTTCGCGGCCGAGCAATTCCACGTCTGGTTGGGAGGCGTGGACCGCGCGTGGGGCAACGCGCATGTCGAGGGCGGCGACGTGCAACCGATCGGCAACCGCACCGTGATGATCGGCATGGGCGAGCGCACGACTCCTCAGGCCGTGCTGTGGATCGCGCGCGAGCTTTTCCGTGCGGGCTCGGCTGATCAGGTGCTGGGAGTGCACCTACCGAGGTCACGCAGCTACATGCACCTCGACACCGTCATCACGATGTGCGACCGCGATCTCGTCACGCTGTTCCCGCAAGTCGTCTACGGCGCCCGTGTGTGGGCCATCCGGCCGGGTGCCTCGGCCGACGACCTCGTCGTCGAGGAGCAGAAGGGGACGCTGCCCGAGATCATGGCGAAGGCGCTCGGCGTCGCGAAGATGCGGGTCGTCGAGACGGGCGGCGACTCGTTCGGAGCCGAACGCGAGCAATGGGACGACGGCAACAACGTCGTCGCGCTCGAGCCGGGCGTCGTCGTCGCCTACGAGCGCAACACCGGCACCAACACGGCGTTGCGCAGGGCAGGGATCGAGGTCATCACCATCGCCGGATCCGAGCTCGGCCGCGGCCGCGGCGGCTCGCACTGCATGACCTGCCCGCTCGAACGCGAAGCGGCCTTCTAGCAAAACCATTGGCCGTCGGGGCCGGGCGACGGCAGAGTGCGATGTGCCCAACATCGGTGTGATCGGCGAGTACGACCCTGGCAACGAGACGCACGTGGCGACCGACGACGCCCTGGGTCATTCGGCCCTGCGCTTGGGGACCCAAGTGGACGTCGAGTGGGTGTCGACCGCCGACGTCAGCGAGGCGGCGGACAGCCTGGGGGCGTTCGAAGGGCTGCTCATCGCGCCCGGGAGCCCCTACCGCAGCCAGGACGGGGCGCTGGCCGCCATCACCCATGCCCGCACGGCGGGGGTCCCGCTGCTGGGGACGTGTGGGGGGTTCCAGCACCTGGTGATCGAGTTCGCCCGCAACGCGGCGGGCATCGCCGGTGCGCAGCACGAGGAATCCCACCCCGACGCGCCCGAGCTCATGGTCTCCCTGCTGGCCTGCTCGCTGGTGGGAGAGGTGATGGCGGTCGAGGTGCGACCGGGCACCCGGGCCGGGGACGCGTACGCGGAGGCGAGCGTCACCGAGCGCTACTACTGCCGGTTCGGGCTCAACCCCGCTTACGTCGACGACCTGGTGGCCGCGGGCCTGGTGGTGAGCGGCACCGACCAGGACGGCGAGGTGCGGATCGTCGAGCTGGCCGGTCACCCGTTCTTCCTGGGCACGCTGTTCGTGCCCCAGGCCCGGAGCACCATCGTGCATCCTCATCCGTTGGTCACCGCGTTCGTCGAGGCCGCGAAGGCCGGCTGACTGCGTAACTGGGGCGCGGTGTCGGCATGATGAGGTGCCGTGGCCTGGTTGCTGAGAGACGGTGAGGTCCTGGCCAGCCTCGAACTGGCTCCCACCCGGCGCGCCCGGGCTCGGGGGCTCCTGGGTCGCGACGGGATCGACGGGGCGCTCATGCTCTCGCCCTCGCGGGCGGTGCACACGCTCGGCATGCGCTTCGCCATCGACGTCGCGTACTGCGACGGCGAGCTGCGGGTGCTCCGGGTGGTGACCATGCCCCGCTACCGGCTGTCCCTCCCCGTGTGGCGGGCGCGGTCGGTGATCGAGGCGGAGGCCGGGTCGTTCGCCCGTTGGAACCTCCGGCCCGGCGACCAGCTCGAGGTCAAGGGATGAGTGATGCGGGCAGCCTGGTGCTGGTGGGCACGCCCATCGGCAACCTCGCGGACCTCGCCCCCCGGGCGGCCGAGGCGCTGGCCGGCGCCGACGCGGTGTGCTGCGAGGACACCCGCCGGACCGGCAAGCTGCTCAGCTTGGCGGGCATCGAGCGCCGGCCCCTGGTGGTGGTGAACGACCACACGGAGGACCGCGAGATCCCCCGGGTGCTGGCCCGCCTGGCCCGGGGCGAGCGCGTGGCCCTGGTGTCGGACGCGGGCATGCCGGGCATCTCCGACCCCGGCGAGCGGCTGGTAGCCGCGGCGGTGGCCGCCGGCCACCCCGTCGAGGTGGTCCCGGGGCCGTCGGCGTCGCTGGCGGCGCTCGTGGTCAGCGGGCTGCCCGCGGGCCGCTTCGTGTTCGAGGGGTTCCTGCCCCGCAAGGGCGCGGGCCGGACCGAGCGGCTGGCCGCGGTGTCCCACGAGCCCCGCACCACGGTGCTCTACGAGGCGCCCCACCGCCTGGCCCGCACCCTCGGCGACCTCGCCGCGGCGTGCGGGGAGGACCGGCGGGTGGTCGTGGCCCGTGAGCTGACCAAGCTGCACGAGGAGGTGTGGCGGGGGACGCTGGCCGGCGCCGTCGCCTGGGCCGGGGAGCGCCAGCCGCCCGGCGAGATGGTCATCGTGCTGGCGGGCGCGCCCGCGGCCGCCCCGCCGGACGACGACGACGTCCTCGCCGCCCTTCGGGACGAGCTGGCGGCCGGCGCCACCGCCCGCGACGCGGCCCGGTCCGTGG
>JBKPRV010000179.1:0-5686 GCA_046734715.1 Actinomycetota bacterium
CTGTACGCCTGGACTACTCCATTAGCCTTGGGTATGCTTCCTTCGTTTTTTGGGTTGTGGGGGGGTCTGGGAATCGCGGCCGGCAAGCTCGCTGAGCCGGCCGGCGATGGTGGCGCCGCCGATGTGCTCGGCGACCACCACGACCATGGTGTCGTCGCCCGCCACCGTGCCGAGCACGCCGGGCAGGCCGGCACGGTCGAGGGCGGAGGCGACGACATGGGCCGAGCCGGGCGGGGTGCGCAGCACGACCAGGTTGGCGGAATGGGCCACCTCGACAACCCACTCGCTGAACACGCGGCGCAGGTGGTCCTCGGGAGCCCGCTGCTCGGAGGGCAGCTCGGGAATGGCGTAGACGGTCTCGCCGCCCCCGACCCGCACCTTGATGGCGCCCAGGTCCTCCAGGTCGCGGGACACCGTGGCCTGGGTGGACACGACGCCCTCGGCCGCCAGCAGGTCCACCAGCTGAGCCTGGCTCGACACCGCGTGGTCGGCCAGCAGGCGCGCCACCCGGTGCTGGCGTTGGGGCTTGGCCAGCGTCCGGGGCGTGGGGGCGGCCACAGCCCGGTCGGCCCCATCGGGCGCCGCGCTCATCGGCGCGCCCTTCGGGCTGCGCGCAATGAGCGCTCGGCCCACGGGGCCGAGTAACGCGCTGTGTTTCTGGTTCGCTCGACGAGCTCGCTCACTGCTCCGCCTCCTCGATCAGCCAGGCCAGCAGGCCCCGGAAGCTGTGCAGCCGGTTGTGGGCCTGGGCGATGACCCGACTCTGGGGACCGTCGACCACGGACGCGGCCACCTCCTCGCCCCGGTGGGCGGGCAGGCAGTGCATGAACACCGCGTCGGGAGCGGCCGCCGCCATGACCCGGTCGTCGACCTGGAAGCCCTCGAACGCCCGCAGGCGCTGCTCCGCCTCGGACTCCTGGCCCATGGACGCCCACACGTCGGTGTGGACCATCCCGGCCCCGGCCACGGCCTCCTGCGGTCGGGCGGAGACGACCGGCTCGGCGCCGAGGCGCATGGTGAGCAGGTCGGCCAGGGCCTGGCACGGGTGGCCCCGGTCGGAGAGCAGGTTGACCACCGGCACGGTGGCCGCCGTCGCCAGCTCCTCCAGCAGGGCGTGGTCGTAGACCCGGCCGCCGAGGGCGGCGTGGTAGCCGGACAGGACCCGGGCGATGTCGCCCACCGGCTCGCGCTCCCCCGAGCCGACTTCGTCGCGGCGGAACGTGACGGGATGCCCGCCCAGCTGGACCACGGCCACCTCGCACGAGTGGCGGGTGCGCAGCGAGGGCTTCTCGAAGTAGAGGCCGACCGTGCGGCCCGCCAGCGGCGGGACCACGGGCGGCGGCTCGACCGCCCGGCGCAGGACCTCGTCCAGCTCCGCCGGGCTGAGGTCGTCGATCTCCAGCAGGTGGCGGACGGTCACGAGGTCAGGACCCCGGCGATGAGGGCGACGGCCTCGTCGATCTCGGCGTCGCTGATGAGCAGGGACGGGGCCAGGCGCAGAGCCGTGGGGGTCACGGCGTTGGCCACCAGGCCGGCGTCGAGCAGGGCCGCGTTCACGGTGCGGGCATCGTGGCCGTCGAGCTCGACGGCCAGGAGCAGGCCCTGGCCCCGCACACTCGCCACTCCCGGCACGGCGGACAGGCGCTCGGTGAGGCGGGCGCCGGCGCGGGCGGCCAGCGCGGGGACGTCCTCGGCCTCCATGGTGGCCAGCACGGCCCGGGCGGCGGCGGTGGCCAGGGGCTGGCCCCCGAAGGTGGTGGCGTGGTCGCCGGGCTCGAACACGGACGCCACGTCGCCCCGGGCCCAGCACGCCCCGATGGGGACGCCGTTGCCCAAGGCCTTGGCCATGGTGATCACGTCGGGCTGCACGCCCAGGTGCTGGAAGCCGAACCAGCGCCCGGTGCGCCCCAGGCCGGTCTGGACCTCGTCCACCATGAACAGCACACCCCGCTCGTCGCACAGGCGCCGCACCCCCGCGAAGTAGTCGGCCGAGGCCGGGTTGACGCCGCCCTCGCCCTGCACCGGCTCCAGCAGCACCGCGGCCACCGTCGGGTCGAGGGCCGCCTCCAGGGCGGCGACGTCGTTCCACTCGACGTGGCGAAAGCCCGCGGGCAAGGGCTGGAACGGCTCGTGCTTGGCCGGCTGGCCGGTGGCGTGCAAGGTGGCCAGGGTGCGGCCGTGGAAGCTGCCGTAGGCGGACACCACCACGTGCCGCCCGCGGCCGCCGAAGCGGCGGGCCAGCTTGATGGCGCACTCGTTGGCCTCGGCCCCGGAGTTGCAGAAGAACACCCGCCCGCCCGCGGGCGTGCCGTCACCCACCAGCCGGTCCAGCGTGCGGGCCACCTCGGGCCCCACCTCGGTGCCGAACAGGTTGGACACGTGCAGCAGCGTGGACGCCTGGGCGGCCAGCGCCGTGGCCACCGCGGGATGGGCGTGGCCCAGCGAGGTGACGGCCAGGCCCGACAGGCAGTCGAGGTAGCGCTTCCCGTCGGTGTCGAAGAGGTAGGAGCCGTCGCCCCGCACGAAGGTGACGGGTGGGGGCGGGTACGTCGCCATGAGCGGGCTGTCCGTCATGGCCGGGACCGTGGTCACAGGGCCTCCTCCGCGGTGATCATGGTGCCGACGCCGGCGTCGCTGAACAGCTCGAGCAGGATGACGTGGGGCACCCGGCCGTCGAGCAGGTGGGCCGAGCCCACGCCGTGCTCGACCGCGTGTCGCGCGGCGGCGACCTTGGGGATCATCCCGCCGGACAGGCGCCCGTCGGCGATCATGGCCGCCAGCTCGCCCGCCGTGGTGCGGCTGATGAGCGAGGCGGGGTCGTCCACGTCAGCCAGCAGGCCCGGTACGTCGGTGAGGAACACGGCTTTCTCCGCCCCCAGCGCCTCGGCCAGGGCGCCCGCCACCGTGTCGGCGTTGATGTTGTAGGCCTGGCCGCTGGGGTCGGACCCGATGGTGGACACCACCGGGATCAGGTCCTCGGCCAGCAGCCGGTGCAGGATCGTGGGGTTGACCGAGGCGACGTCGCCCACATACCCCAGCTCGGGGTTGCGGGCCCCGGCCAGGATCAGCCCGGCGTCCTCGCCCGACAGCCCCACCGCCAGCGGCCCGTGCACGTTGATGGCGGACACGATGTCCCGGTTGACCTTGCCCACCAGCACCATGCGGGCGATGTCGACCGTCTCGGCGTCGGTCACCCGCAGGCCGTCGCGGAACTCGGGCTCCTTGCCCAGGCGGGCCATGAGCGCACTGATCTGGGGACCGCCGCCGTGCACCACCACCGGCCGCAGCCCGACGGCCCGCAGCAGCACCACGTCGTCGGCCACCTCGCGGGCCAGGGCGGGATCGACCATGGCGTTGCCGCCGTACTTGATCACCACGACCGCGCCCCGGAAGCGGTGGATGTAGGGCAGCGCCTCCAGCAGCACGCTCGCCCTGTGGGCCGCGTCCTCGTGGGTGGTGGTGGGGACCGCGGTCAAGAGGTCCCCTTGTTCTCGTCGATGTAGCCGTAGCTGAGGTCGTTGGTCAGCACCCGCGCCCGGCCGTCGGCCACACCCAGGTCGGCGTGGATGTCGAGCTGATCCCCGGCCATGTGGGCCTTCACCGCGGCGGCGTCGTGGGTGACCGGCGCACAGCCCCGGCTCACGACCGTCCCGCCGTAGGCGATGGTGAGGGCGCCGGAGTCGAGCTTGACCCCCGCAGTGCCGAGATCGCTGGCGATTCGGCCCCAGTACGGGTCCTCGCCGAACCACGAGCACTTGGTGAGCTGGCTCTCGGCCACCTTGCGGGCCGCCTGGCGGGCCTCGGCGTCGTCGGCCGCCCCGGTGACCCGGACCCGCACCACCTTCGTGTGGCCCTCGGCGTCGCCCACCATCTGGGTGGCGAGGTCGAGGCACGCCTCGGCCACCGCGGTGCCGAAGGCCCCCGGGGCGGGGGCGCCGGCCCGGCCGCTCGCGAGGATGAGCACGGTGTCGTTGGTGGACGTGCAGCCGTCCACGGTCATGGCGTTGAAGCTGTCGGCCACGCCCGCCCGCAGCACCTCGGTGAGGGTGGTGGGATCTACGGCGGCGTCGGTGGTGAGCACCGCCAGCATCGTCGCCATGTCCGGAGCGAGCATGGCCGCGCCCTTGGCCATGCCGCCGACCACGAAGCCGTCGCCCGGCACCACCGTCTCCTTGCGGCGGGTGTCGGTGGTCATGATCGCCTCGGCGGCCACGCTCCCCTGGGCCGGATCGCCGCTCCGGGCCGCGGCCAGGGCCGGGATGCCGGACCGCAGGGCGGCCATGGGCAGGTGGTAGCCGATGAGGCCGGTCGAGCAGACCAGCACATCCTCCGACGCGCAGCCGATCCCCTCGGCGGTGAGCGCGCACATCTCGATGGCGTCGGCCTCGCCCTGAGCGCCGGTGGCGGCGTTGGCGTTCCCGCTGGACAAGATCACCGCCGCGGCCCGGCCCCCGGTGGCGGCCAGGTGGCGCCGGGACACGGTGACCGGAGCGGCGACCACCAGGTTCTGGGTGAAGACGCCGGCCGCGGCCACCGGGGCGCCGCCGGCGGTGGCCACCAGGGACAGGTCGGAGGCGCCGGATTCCTTGATCCCGCAGGCGACACCCGAGGCCACGAACCCGGCGGCAGCGACGACGCTCATGCCTGCATCCCCACGAGCGGGAGGCCGGTGGTCTCGGGCAGGCCGAGGGCCAGGTTGGCGCACTGGACGGCCTGTCCGGCGGCGCCCTTCACCAGGTTGTCGAGGGCGGCGATGACCACCACCCAACCGGTTCGGGCGTCGGCGCGGGCGGTGACGTGGACGGTGTTGGCGCCCAACGTCGCCTTGGTGCCCGGTGGGTGCTCGGTCACGACCACGAAGGGCTCGGCGTCCCACGCCTCGTGCAGCAGGTCGAGCAGGCCGGCGGTGGAGACCGGGCCGGTCGGGCGGGCGTAGCCGGTGGCGAGGATGCCCCGGTTCATGGGCGCCAGGTGCGGCGTGAACAGCACCTGGACCGCGGTGCCGGCCACCCGGCTGAGGCCCTGCTCGATCTCGGGGGTGTGGCGATGGTCGAGGAGGCCGTAGGCGACCATGTTCTCGTCAACCGTGCAGAAGGCGGTGCTGGCCTTGAGCCCCCGGCCTGCGCCCGAGACCCCGCTGGCGGCATCGACCACGATGCCCTGCGGTTCCACCACCCCGGCCCGCAGCAGCGGGGCCAGGGCGAGCACCGCGGCGGTCACGTAGCAGCCGGGGGCGGCGATGCGGGTGGCGCCCCGGAGGTCGTCGCGGAACAGCTCGGGCAGCCCGTAGACGAAGCCGTCGAGCAGCTCGGGACAGGCGTGCTCCTCGCCGTACCACTGCGGGTACAGCGCCCGGTCGCTCAGGCGGAAGTCGGCCGCCAGGTCGATCACCGCCCCCACCCGGCCGTCCAGCTCGGGGACGATCGCCTGCGAGGCACCGTGGGGCAGGGCCAGGAACACCAGGTCGAGGCCGTCGCAGGCGTCGGCGTCGTACTTCTCGAACGCCAGCTCGCCGTAGGCCGCCGCCAGGGCGGGATAGACCTCGGCGGCGCGGGTCCCGGCCTGGCTGTCGCCGGTGGCGTAGCGCACGTCCAGCTGGGGGTGGGAGGCAGCGAGTCGTAACAGCTCGGCTCCGCTGAAGCCGGAGGCACCGAGGATCCCGACCGAGGTCATCGACCGATAATAC
>JBKPRV010000180.1:0-4561 GCA_046734715.1 Actinomycetota bacterium
GGCCGACACCGACGCCCGGACGGCACTCGAGCTGCTGAGGACCCATGACATCCACCTCGGGTGTGCGTACGCGGTCGGCGTTCTGATCCGAGCCCTGATCGAAGAGGGTGAGGTCGAGGCGGCCGAGACCGCGTTGTGCACCAGCGGGCTCGCGGACGAGATCGCCGCCGGGCTCGAGACCAACACCCTGCTGGAGGCGCGCGGCCTCCTACGTCTCGCCCAGGGCAGGACGCGCCAGGGGTTCGACGATCTGGCAGAGTTCGGTCGACGCTACGACCAGTGGGGGGGTGCGAACCCGCTGGCGTCGCGCTGGCGCTCACGAGCGTGCCTGGCGCTCGCGGCGCTCGGAGACCGCGAGGCGGCGCTGCGAATGGCGCGTGACGACCTCGAACGGGCACGGCGCTGGGGTTCACCCAGCGGGATCGGCATCGCCCTTCGTGCCACCGGGCTGGTCGAAGGCGGCCCGAGGCAGATCGGTCGCCTCCGCGAGGCGGTCGAGGTGTTGGAGGACTCGCCAGACCGGCTCGAGCCGGCGCGGGCGCTCACCGACCTCGGCGCCGCCTTGCGGCGCGGCAACCGCCGGTCGGAAGCCCGCGGTCCACTGCAGAAGGGGCTCGAGCTGGCACGCCGCTGCGGCGCCCACGCGCTCGCCCAGCGTGCCCGCACGGAACTGCTGGCCGCCGGGGGCCGGCCGAGCGAGACCGACCACGACGGGGCGCAGGACCTGACCGCATCCGAGCGGCGTGTCGCCGAGCTCGCGGCCGAGGGGCGCAGCAACCCGGAGATCGCCCAGACCCTGTTCGTGACCCGCAAGACCGTCGAGGCCCATCTCGGCCACGTGTATCGCAAGCTCAACATCTCCGGACGGGCCGAGCTGGGTCGCGTCCTGGGCTGACCCGACATCCGAAGGTCGGTGACCTGAGGGACCGAGATTGGGGAGCTCCCTGACGCCGGCGATCGTGACATGGCTAGGACGTGCCGCGGGTCTTGTCGGTGCGCTGGTGGCTCGGCCCGTTGGTGTCGACTGAGGATGTGCGAATGATGGCGGGGAGGATCAAGTCGAGCGTGGCCGTGAGCTGCTCGCCGAGGGCCAGCTGATCGGTCTCGTCGAGAACCCACCGGTAGAGGACTCCGAGGTACGCGTCGAAGAGGATGAGGGCGGCACCATCGGGATCGACGTCGCGGGCGATGTCGCCGGCTCGTTGTCCAGCGCGCACGCTGTCGGCCACGAGCTGCGGTGCTTCCGATTGATCGGCGAGCAGTGGGCCTCCAGCGCGCTGCCAGGCGCGCACCATGGCACGTCCGGTCGCGGGGCGGTCCTCGTAGAGTTCGGCGAGCACGCGAAACGCGCGGCGAAGCCGGCTCGTCGAGTCGACCGTGTGCTGGTCGTCTTCGGCGAGGGCTTTCGCGAACTCGGCTCGTAGCCGTCCGAACCACTCGAAGACGATGTCTTCCTTCCGGGCGAAGTAGTTGAAGACGGTGGCCCGTGACACGTCCGCGCGCTCACCGATCTGCTCCATCGTCGTCGAGTCGTAGCCGTGAGTGGCGAACAGGGCGACGCCACTGTCGAAGATGCGTTCCCTGGTCTCCAGCTTCTTGCGTTCACGGCGGCCCGCCGTGGAGGGGCTCACGACGTGCCCAGGCGTCGACATGTTACAACTCCTAGACCTGAGTCTAACAATAGACTACCATCCAATCTGGACGGGTAGATCCACGTCGGCAGGTCGTCCAGGACGCGACCGATGCGCTCGGCGGCCGGGCGCCGGTAGAGGCGTGTGGAGCGTGCCGAGGGGCGCAGCATTGCCGACGCGATCCCTCGACCACACCGGAAGGAGCTCAACTTGGCAGAAGTCATGACCGTCGACGCGCGTCGCGCCTTTCTCACCGAGGGCACCCGCACCGCTGTCCTCGCCACCACTCGTGAGGACGGCAGGCCTCATGCCGCACCGATCGCGTTCGTCTGCGATGACGACGACATCTTGTTCCTGACCAATGCCGAGACGGTCAAGGGCCGTGATCTCCTGCGCGATCCTCGGGTGACCCTTGTGGTCGACGATGAGACGCCGCCCTTCGCTTTCGTGATGATCGAGGGTGCGGCCGTCTCGTCACGGGACGTCGGGAACCTCGAGCAGCTCGCGCGACGGATCAGTCAGCGCTACGACGCCGGCGAGGGGGTTGAGGACTTCGTGCGATTCGCCCGCGAGGAGCTCGGGATGCTGGTCCGTGTGGCGCCCACCAGGATCGTCGCTCTCGAGCGCGTGGGGGAGCATTGAAATGACCGCGGGACCTGGTGCGCTGAACATGGAAGCCGCCACAGGACAGCCGGGGTCCGCTGTCCGCTCGGGTCTCTCGCTGCCGCTGTTCGATGAGCTCTCCGACCCGACGGTGTGCGCCCGCTTGGCCGCCGAGGCGGAGGAGGCGGGCTGGAATGGGTTCTTCGTGTGGGACCACCTGCGCTGGGAAGCGCCGGTGCGCCAGGTCGCCGACTCGTGGATCACGCTCGCCGCGATCGCGACTGCGACCGAGCGGCTGCGGCTCGGCCCCATGGTCACACCGCTGCCACGACGCCGACCGGTCAAGGTCGCCCGCGAGACCGCGACGTTGGACTGGCTCAGCGGCGGCCGCCTGACGCTCGGCGTCGGGATCGGCGAAGACCGCTTCGCTCGCGAGTTCTCGAAGACCGGCGAACAGCTCAACGAACGGGTGCGAGGCCAGATGCTCGACGAGGCACTGGAGATCCTCACCACCGCCTGGAGCGGTGAGCCGGTCCACCACCACGGCGACCACTACACGGTCGACGACATCGAGTTCCTCCCCCGGCCGGTGCAGCGGCCCGGCATCCCGGTATGGATTGCTGGCTTCGCCGGCAACGCCAGGCCGACGCGCCGTGCCGCCCGATATGACGGGTTCTTCCCGGTCAACCTCGAGCATCCCGACCAGCTCGCCGAAGTCGTCGCCACGGTCACCGCGTTGCGACCGGATTCGACTGCACCCTTCGACTTCGTCGTCAGTCTGCCCGTGGGCGTCGATCCGCACCCGTGGCAGCAGGCGGGAGCCACGTGGTGGCTTCGAGGGTTCGAACCTGAGCGGGTGTCGTCGGACCATGTGCGCGGCGTGCTTCGCGATGGCCCCCTGGCCCGTTGAGCATCCAGACCCGGAGCGACTCCGGCAGCGGGAGGACCGTCCGCAGCCTCGTCGCGGCACAGATCTTGGGCGGCGCCGTCATCGGCGTCGCGCGTTCGTCAACCAGCGAGGAACTCCAGCTCAGCATGAGATGCGTAGATGTGAAGGAGCGGTTCGTGACGGCACGACAACTGACGTTCAAACGAATACAAGACACGACCGCCGATGATTGGGCGATCATCGCCTCGAGGCCCAACACGAAGCTCTTCGAGGAGCTGCCGGACCGCCTGCTCGGTGCCTTGCGATTCCTGGAGACCGGGGACTTCTACACGGTCAACGGTCTCCAGCACTCGTTGCAGGCAGGTACGCGGGCGCTACGCCACGGACGCCCTGCCGAGTACGTCGTGGCCGCGTTGCTCCATGACGTCGGTGACCTCGTCGGGCCGCGGAACCATGCCGCGGTCGCGGCCTCGATCCTCCGCCCGTATGTGTCGGAGAAGATCGCGTGGATCGTCGAGCACCACACGGTGTTCCAGTTCAACCACTTCGGGCGCCACATCGGCGTCGACCCCGACATGCGCGACGCCTACCTTGGCCATCCTTACTACGAAGACGCGGCCGAGTTCGTGGACCTCTACGACTCGGAGAGCTTCGATCCGTCGTACGAGTCGTTGCCACTCGAGGAGTTCGAACCTTTGTTGCGTCAGGTGTTCGTCTCGAGTGAGCGCTCGCCGTTCGAGCTGGTGAACAGGGACCCCTGACGTACCAGCTCCACCACCTGGGCCAGTCCGCCCCCGAAGCGCTCCCTCGTCAGACCTGGCGCGAGATCGACCTGGCCTCCAGGACGATACGTTCCGCGTGACGCCGCGCCGGGTCGTGACCAGTGAGTGCCCGATAACGCACCGCCGATAGTGGTCCGACATCGACACCAGCGTTCATCCTCAACGTGCCGAACGGCGTTATGGCGCCGGCGTAGATGGCAGTCCTGCCGCGTAACTTGCAGCAATGGCAGTCATCGCACGGATCGTCATCGACTCAGCGGAACAGGATGATCATGACCGCTTGGGGGGTGCAGTCGAGACGCGGCTGCAGGACCTGGGCGGTCCCCCCGACGGGCTCATGGTGCACCTGGGTTATCCGGCGGATCGTGGATTCGTGATCGTCGAGGCATGGAGAACTGAGGAGCTGTTCCGCTCATACCAGGAGCATGTGCTCGGCCCTGCACTTCGCGAGGCGGGTCTTGCTGCCGGAGAGCCTGAGATCGGTCCGGCTTGGTCGATTGCTCGCCCGTAGCCGAACCGCCCAGGTACTGCCCCGGAAGCGCCGAAGGGTGTCACGCTCCCGGCGTCAGGGGTCGGCCCGAACGGCGGTGCCCGTGGAAGCGGCTCGATCGGTTGGGGACGCGCGCCGGTATGCGATGCAACGAGCGATCGTAAGC
>JBKPRV010000181.1:0-6435 GCA_046734715.1 Actinomycetota bacterium
TCAGTCCGCACAGCCGCACGTCCGCCACCGGCGCCAGCGGGGCGAGCCGCTCGCCGGCCAGGCGGTGCAGCGTCGCGGCCCGGGCCCGGACGCCGGCCACCACGTCCCGCTCGGCCAGGAGGCCCAAGTGGCGCAGCGCCACCGCCGCAGCCAGCGCGTTCCCGCTGTAGGAGTGGCCGTGGTAGAAGGTCCGCTCCGACAGGTCGGGGCCGAGGAACGCGGCGTACACCCGGTCGCCGGCCACGGTGGCCGACAGCGGCAGGTAGCCGCCGGTCAGGCCCTTGCCCATCGCCAGCAGGTCGGGGCGCAGGCCGCACTGCTCGCTGGCGAACAGGGTGCCCGTTCGCCCGAAGCCGGTGGCCACTTCGTCGCACACGAGCAGCACGGCGTGGCGGCGGCAGGCCTCGACCAGCGGCCCGTAGCCGTCCGGGTCGGCCACCAGCATCCCGGCGGCCCCCTGCACCAGCGGCTCGATGACAACCGCCGCCAGCCGGTCGCCGTGGGCGTCGACCAGCTCGGCCGCGGCGTCGAGCGCCCGGGGATCGTCGTAGCCGGGAGCCCGCAGCACGCCGAACCGCAGCGGGTCGAACAGTTCGGTGCCGAAGCCCCCGGCCCCGAGCGACAGCGACCCCACGGTGTCGCCGTGGTAGGCGTGGCCCAGCGCCAGGTAGCCGGTCCGGCCCTCGACCCCCTGGTTGGCCCAGAACTGGAAGGCGATCTTGAGCGCCTGCTCCACGGCCGCGGCCCCATCCGACGCGAACAGGAAGTGGGGGCGGTCGACCGGGACGGCGGGCGCCAGCGCCTCGGCCAGCTCGATCACGGTCCGGTTGCCGTTGCCGAGCATGGTCGAGTGCGCCACCTTCGCCGCCTGGTCCCGCAGCGCCTCGTCCAGCTCCGGCACCCGGTGCCCGAGCGTCGTGACCCACAGCGAGGAGATGGCGTCGAGGTAGCGCCGCCCCTCGACGTCGATGAGGTCGTGCCCGTCCCCGGACTCGACGATGATGGGCTCGTTGTCCAGGTAGCACGCCATCTGCGTGAAGCCGTGCCACACCACGGCAGCGTCGCGCTCACCCCAGCTCCGGGCGTCGACCATGGGCCCGCAGCGTGCCAGCGCGGGCGGGTGCGGGGCGAATCGCGGGGACCGGTACACTCGAGAGGCTGCTTGACAAGGGGCTGATCGGTTTCGACGTCGAGACCGGAAGCCGAATCGTGCGACCGGAGTTGCTCAGACTCCTTAAACGGGGCACCAACACAACTGCCAAGTCTGAGCAGTTCGCTTTCGCCGCCTGATCTAGGGCGGTAGGAGAGCAACATCGCGACCCGTGAGGGCACGCGGGGCCGGATCATCGCAGCCCGGCAACAGAAGCGATGGTTGACGGCGGGAAAGACCGCTGACGGCGAGAAAGACCGCTGACCTCAGGGAAAGACCTGGCGGCGGCCTCCTAGCGAGGCCCACCGACCCGGCGGTGCGGCAGCCGCAGAGCCGTAGACCTCGGGAATGGTCGTAGCGCGGTCGGCAACCGCTTGGCGGACGGGGGTTCGATTCCCCCCAGCTCCACGCAGGGGTCCCGGACGGTGCACAACCGTCCGGGAGACACCGTCTGACCTGGGGCTACGGTCCACCATCGGGTTGGGCCTGATCGGACCGTGCACCGCGGTTGCTCCCAGCGTTGCTCCCAGCTTCACCGGGGTGAATCCGAACCCTCGTGGGGGTGGCGTCGTCCGCCCGCTCGTCCCCGTCGAGGATGGCGGCGGCCCGTTGGGCGACCGCCTGGGGGCGACGGCCGAGGCGCTTGACGTAACCAGCGGTGGTCGCGGGCCGGACGTGGCCGACGAAGCGAGCGATGTCCTCCAGGGCCTCGTCGCCGTCCACGAACAGCGTGGTGACGACGGTGCGGCGACCGGTGTGGGTGCCGAGGTCGGCAGCGATGCCGGCGGTTTTACCGGCCTGCTTGACGATCTTGGCGACCGCCTGGCGCAGCACGAGTCCGCCGGTCGGGTTGGTGAATACGAGGTTGATCCGCTCACCGCCGTAGGTCGTGCTGTCCCAATGCGGGGCGGCCGCCCGCTCCTGGTCCTGCAGTTCCTGTCGCTTGCGGAGCAGAGCCACGACGGTGGGCATGAGCCAGTGTTCGCCGCGCGCGCCTTCAGTCTTTGGTGGCCCGAGCTGCTGGCCCCGGCCGTCCACGTACACCGACGCCCGCCGCACCAGCGCGGTGCCCGCGTCGAGGTCCACGTCCTCCCAGGCCAGCCCCAACACCTCCGAGACCCGCCAGCCTTGTAGGAACAGCAGCGCCACGGCGGCCCCGAGGCGGTGGTCCCGGGCGGCGGCCAGCAGCGCCCTGGTCTCGTCCCGGTCGAGGGCCACCGCGTCCGCGTCGGCGGCCCGCAGCGGCTTGACCGACCGGACCGGGTTCCCGACCAGCGCGCCCATCTTCACCGCTTCGTCCACCACCAGGGCGAGCGTCTGGCGATGGTTCCGCACGGTGCGCGGTGCGAGCTCGCGGGCCAGCTTGGCTTGCCACTCGGTCACCACCCGGTAGTCGAGGTCGACCACCGCAAGCTCGCCCAGCGTCGCTTTGATCCGCCGCACCCGGTCCTCAGACTTCGCCCACGTCGAGGCCCGTACCGCCTGGCGATGGACGTTGTACAGCCACCAGTCGGCCAAGCTCCCGACCGTCCGCAGCCCGCCCAGCTCCAAGCCCGCCTGCTCGCGGCGCTTGGCCCGCCTCTCGACGGCCTCCTGCTGCGTCTTAGCGGTCGTCTTGCGGGGCCGCTTCTCTCCGGGCACCCACCAGGTGGCGCACCACCGGCCATCGGCCTGCCGGTAGACCGACCCCTCCCGGTTGCCCGCCTTGCCGAACAGCCGCACGCCCTCGGGTGTCTCGACCCGCTTGCCCTTGCGCCGAGTCGCCATCGCAGTTGCCGAAAGATCTAGGCGCTCAGGCCGGCGACGTACTCGGTCACCGCGTCGACCGGAACCCGCCGCGACTTGCCGATCTTCACCGACCGCAACTCGCCCGACCGCATCAACAGAAACACCGTCGAGCGGCTCACGCTCAGCGCCTCGGCAACCTCCTCCGGTCGAAGCAGAACCCGGCCCCGATCGCCTGTCGTCGTGATCTCCACCTTTCCCTCTCCTTCACTGGTTGCTTGCCCAATTGCGATGTCATGCCGCTGCCGGAGGTACCGCTGGTCCCGCCCGCGCCGCAGCGGCGGCTGTCTTGGCCGCGTCGTACTCGGCGCGCCACCGCAGCCGGGTCCGGATGACCTGGGCGATGGCTGTGGCGTAGGTGGGCGCGTCGACCCGGCTGCGGCCGAGTAGCTCCCAGGCCCAGAGGCCGTTATCGCCGACCACGGACAGCTCGTCGTGGTCGTCGGGATCGATGCCTGCTTCCTCCAGCGCGGCGCGCACGACGGCGGCGCGGTCGGCCTTGTGACCGGCGAGCGTCTTGCCCGACCAGCGGCGGGACACGAGCACGCGGCGCCCACCGAGGCCAAGCTCGTCCCGGTCATGGGCCTTGTGCTTGCAGTGCCCCGGCACCATCCCGGCCTGGGCAGCGGCGGGCTGGACGCCGTAACGCAGCCAGTTCGCACACGTCGGTGCGCAGGGCAGCCAGCGGACCTCCTCGGCCAGACGGCCGATGTGCGCGGCCCGAGCTGGCGAGGCGTCGGCGTCGTCGTAGGTGCGGGCAATGGGCTTGGTCAGGTACTTGCACAGGTAGCCGATGGCCCGCTCGGTCCCCGGTGTCCCGGCGATCAGGCCTGGACGTTGTCTTTGCGCTCGTCCCGTTCTGCCAACAATCGGTCTGTGAGAGAGGTGTTCGCTGCGGCAGCATGCACGGCGTGAGTTGGGAGGACTGGACCTGGGATGAGTCGCTCTTCGCCGGTGCCGCGCCGTACTACGAGCGCGGCCGCCTGCCGTACTCGCCTGCGGTCGCCGATGTGTTCGAGCACGCGCTCGGGCTCGACGGCCGCGGCCGGTTGCTCGATGTCGGGTGCGGGCCGGGCACCGTCGCGCGGCGCCTCGCTCACTTGTTCGAGGCGGTAGTCGGCCTCGACCCAGACGCCGGAATGCTGGCCGAGGCCGAGCGCCTGGCTACCGATCAGGAAGTTGCGAACGCGACGTGGGTTCGTCTGCGGGCGGAGGAATTGCCGGCAGGCTTGGGGCGGTTCCGCGTGGTGACGTTCGCACAGTCATTCCACTGGATGGACCGCCCTCGGGTTGCCGGCGTGGTCCGCACGATGCTCGAGCCCGACGGAGTCGTGGTGCACGTCGACAGCGCACACCGCGACCTCGAGTGGGAACCGCCGCTGCCCGAAGCTGCAATCGAGGAGTTGCGCACCCGCTGGCTCGGAAAGGACCGGCGCGCCGGTCAGTCGGTCCGCAACACGTCACCGAGCGGGGAGCCGGACGTCTTCGCCGCGGCCGGCTTCGCCGCTCCCGACGTTGTCGCAGTACCCGACTGGCGGCTGCTCGAGCGCACGATCGACGACCTCGTCGCCGATCGGCTCGCGTCATCCGGCACTGCACCCCACCTCTTCGGCGAGCAGCTCGCCGAGTTTGAACGCGAGCTGCGTGAGATCCTCGCGGCGGCCACCCCGTCGGGACGGTTCTCGGTACGGCTACCAGACAACATCTTGTTTGTGTACCGGCCGGTCGAGTGATCGAGGCAAGTGCGCGATCGCGCCGTCTCGATCGCGTCGTGGGCCGAGGCGCCGGCAATCCGCCCCTAAACGCCTGGCCGGGGCGAAGCTTTCACCGGAGCCGTGCTGCTGACCGTGTCCATGGCCTCAGCCGAGGATCGACGCGGCGAGCTCGTCGATGATTGTCGCTGCGTCGGTCGCTGTGGGGTCGAACGCCCACTCGCTGGGCGGCATCTGCGGGAGCAACTCGTCGACCCGGTCGTAGGTGGCCTTCAGGACCTCGGGGTAGCGGGAAAGTACCCGCTCAGGATCGGACCGGACACGCTCGAGAGCGACCACGAACGTTGTCGGCAACAACACCCGCCGGGGCGTGACGCCTCCAGGGATCTCATGGAGAAGCGCTTGGTCCTCGTCGCGATCGAAGAACGGCCCGTGAGCGATCACGTCGAAGCCTTGATCGAGCCAGGCGCCAACCAGCTGGCCGAAAACCACCTGGGCCTGACGAAACCGCTCACCGGACACGCCGACCAACCCGCCGATCATCTCGACGAGGTCATCGAGATCGAGAACTGCGACCCGCCGCCCACATGCACGGAAGCGTTCACCAAGCCCACCAGCCACGGTGCTCTTTCCTGATGCGATCGACCCGACGATGACGACCAGTACCGGCACGGCACCCAGTGTGCACACAGATCTCCCCTCACGCCGTTAGCGGTCACCCGCCGAGATCGACTACTGCCCCGCAACGCCTCGAGCGGGAGGCGGGCACCGGGCGCTGCGCAGGCTCTGTCAGAGTACGAGCTGGTGGAGTCGTTCGTTCCGAGCCGTGACGAACTCGATGGTGCGCTCGCAGAAGGCGAGGTAGTCGGCGAGGCTCCGAGGGACAGGCGGCAGGGTGAAGTTCTCCGAGGGCAGGAAGAACGTCACGCCGCCGTCGGTATCCACGAGGTCATCGAGGAGCCAGAACTCGACGTATCCGGCGAAGCTGCCGAAGAGGTCGAAGAAGTCGCGGTAGCGGCTGAATGTGACAGCGAGCGGGTGTGTGGTGTCGCCCTCGTAGTGGCGGCGTACGCACTCGACGGTCAGGTCGAGGCGGTCCGATACGGCCAGTGCAGCCGCGGGCCTGGTTGATCGTCCACTTCCCGTCGATCTGATTGCCCGGCCAGAGGACCATGCAGCCGATGGTGTAGGTGATCGTGTTGAGCGCGTCGATGTCGGCGGGTGGCAGCTGACCGATGATTGCCTGCATGTCGGCTCGCCGGGTGAAGGTCGCCAGGACCGAGTCACTCGTCAGATAGAAGCTGCCCAAGTCGGAGTCGTGGAGCAGGGCGTACGGGATCTGGTTCCGTGGGCTGAGTTGAAGATGCCTGCCCGAGGGCAACGGCTTGCTCCACAACAGGTGGTGGTAGTGCAGCAACGTTGGGCTCGACGCGTCCGGATCTCGGCCAGTGGCGTCGGTACGGAAGTCGAAGGCGATGTCGATCGCCACCGCTGCCACCCCTCAACCCGACGCCGTCGTCGCTCGCGACCGCACCCGCCTGTCGCATCGTAGGAGCGGTGCTCGTCGCGTGCGGCCGGGACTCGGTGCCGCAGCCACGACCGAGCCGAGTCACGGCGCGAGCGCGTCGGGTCGTATCCCATAACGCCGGGCGGGCGCCGTTGAGCGTCTACTCCCGACGCGTCGGGTCCGGTCTCTGGTACCGGCGGTGCCAGTAGACCTCGTCGGTGAAGCCGATGCGCCGGTACAGAAGCTGTCTCTTATACACATCTCCGAGCCCACGAGACAAG
>JBKPRV010000182.1:0-24085 GCA_046734715.1 Actinomycetota bacterium
CCGTGGTGGTGGGCGCGTCCGGTGCCGTCGTGCCCGGGCCGCCCGGGGTGGTGGTGGGCGTAGGCGGGACGGTGGTCGTCGTCGCCGGTGGGGCCGTCGTCGTGGTCGTGGCCGGCGGAGCGGTCGTCGGCGGAGCGGGGGTCGGCGTCGTGGGCTGCGGCGCCGGCTGCGGGGCGGGCTGGGGTGCCGGCTGCGGGGCGGGCGCAGGTGGCCGCTGGGGCCCGGGATCGTCCGCCTCGAAGTCGTCGTCCGGGTAGTAGGGGGCGTACGGGCCGGGATCGACGTCCTCGAAGTCCTGGAAGATCACCGGGTCCATGGGCGTCTCGCCCAGGGTGGCGATGTCGACCCCGGGGGCGGGGTCGATGGCGCCGCTGTCGTACGCCGACGCCAGCTCCAGCACCACGCGGACGTACTCGTCGGTGTGGTTGTAGCGGCGGACGGCCCGGGCCAGCTGGCCCGGCTGGGTGAGGTCGACATCGCCGTTGCACAGGTAGATGCCGGCACCGGCGGCGGCGTCGTAGATGTTGTTCGGATCGGCCCGGTCGTCGCCGCTGTTGTCGACCCCGATGGCGTCCCAGGTCGCCGGGATGATCTGCATGGGCCCGACGGCGCGGTCGTAGATGTCGTCGCCGTCGAGCTCGCCGTGTTCGGTGTCCTCCACCAGGGCGATGCCCGACCGGCCGTCGAGCGGGATGCCGCGGATGGGCTTGGTGCCGTAGCCGTCGACCCGCAGCATGGCCCCGCCGAAGCGGCCGTGGTTCGACTCGACGCGACCGATGGCGGCCAGCACCGACCAGGGCAGGCCGCAGTTGTCGTACTCGCTATCGGCCAGGGCGGCGCCGTCGCGGTACGCCTGCACGGCCACGATCGGGATGCCGCCCTCGCCAAGGGTGCCGATGATCTCGTCGTCGGAGAAGAACTCGGGGTCGGGGGCGTAGCCGGAGTCGACCACCTCGTCGGGCGAGGGCTCGCTGATCTCCAAGCCGTCGAAGTCGACGTCGCCGGCCTCGCTGCCGAACGCCTCGCCGAGGGTCCAGCCGTGTCCCGACATGGCGTTGCGGGCGACGTCGGCACCCAGCGGCACCACCACCGTGAGCACCGACAGGACCAGCACGGCCCGCCGCCAGCGCCGGCGCAGCCAGCCCGACACCAGGCCCGCGCGCTCCTTCAGCCGGTTGTGCCCTCTAACGTGCATCGTGGTTGCTCCCTCGGCAGGTCCACCAGCACATTCGGCACCGTCCAGAGGGGTGGATGAGGCCCGGTGCCGGGGCCTGAGGCGGGGCAAAACGGGCGCCGCGATGGTCGCCAGTCCGGCAATTGACACGAGTCCAGGCCGTCCCATAGCGTCCCGCTGGTTGTGACGGCCGTCACCAATTGGCGTCATCCGTGACCGCGGGGACGCTTACCAGGAGGAACTACGTGGCTTCGACAGCAAAGCGTGGGCGCTGGTACCGGCGGGTAGCAGCCGTGATGGCGTTGGCCCTCCTGGCCACCGCCTGTGGCGGAGGCGGAGACGACTCCGGCGGCGGCGGTAGCTCCGCCGGCGGCGACGAGGGCACGCCGACGCCGGGCGGCAAGGTCACCTACGGCCTCGAGGCCGAGACCGCCGACGGTTGGTGCCTCCCCGAGGCCCAGCTCGCCATCTCGGGCATCATGGTCGCCCGCACGGTCTACGACACGCTGACCCGGCCCGACGCCGAGGGCAAGTACGAGCCGTGGCTGGCGGAGTCGGTGGAGCCGAACCAGGACTACACCCAGTGGACCATCAAGCTGCGCGAGGGCGTCAAGTTCCACGACGGCACCGACCTGACCGCCGAGGTCGTGAAGAACAACCTCGACGCCTACCGCGGGGTGTACCCCACCCGTGACCCGCTGCTGTTCATCTTCGTCTTCAACAACATCGCCTCGGTCGACGTCGTCGACCCCCTGACCGTGTCGGTCACCATGAAGGAGCCGTGGGTCGCCTTCGACGCCTTCCTCTACAGCAGCGGCCGGCTGGGCATGATGGCGCAGGCCCAGCTGGACGACACCCAGAACTGCGCCGAGAACATGATCGGCACCGGCCCGTTCATGAAGAAGGAGTGGGTGCCGAACCAGAAGTTCGTGGCCGAGAAGAACCCCAACTACTGGGCCAAGGACGCCGAGGGCAACCAGCTGCCCTACCTGGACGAGATCACGTACGTGCCGATCGTCGAGGTCGCCCAGCGGCTCAACGCCCTGGAGTCGGGCGACATCAACGCCATGCACACCAGCGACCCGTCGACCATCGCGGACCTCCGGGGAATCGCCGACTCCGGTGACATCAACCTCACCGAGTCGACCAAGTTCGGCGAGGTCACCTACATCATGCTGAACAGCTCCAAGCCACCGTTCGACAACATCAAGGCCCGCCAGGCCCTGGCGTACGCCTTCAACTTCGACGACTACAACGCCGTCCGCGGCAAGGGGATCCTGACCCGGGCCACGGGCCCGTTCGCCCCCGGCAACGTCGGCAACCTCGACGACACCGGCCTGCCCTCCTTCGACCTCGACAAGGCCAAGGAGCTGGTGCAGGAGTACGAGCAGGAGACGGGCCAGCCGCTCAACTTCACCTTCACGACCACCCAGGCCGCCTCCACCGTGGCCGACGGCGAGTTCCTCAAGGAGCAGGCCGAGGCCGCCGGCATCGGGGTCGAGATCGTGACGGTCGACCAGTCGACCCAGATCGACACCGCCATCCAGGGCGACTTCGAGGCCATCGCCTGGCGCAACCACCCCGGCGGCGACCCGGACGAGCAGTACGTCTGGTGGAACTCGACCTACCCGACGAACTTCGGCCGCATCAAGGACGCGGACATCGACAGCTTGCTGGAGGAGGGCCGCACCACGCCCGATCAGGACGCCCGGGTCGGGATCTACGAGGACCTGAACAAGAGGTTCGGCGAAGAGGTCTACAACCTGTGGAACTACTACACGCCCTGGGTGGTGGCCACGGCCGACAACGTCCACGGGGTGCTGGGCGAGGGCCCGAGCAGTGCCGAGCCGTTCCCTGGCCTGGCCGTGGGCAACCCGGTGACCTACATGTGGGTCCAGCAGTAGCGGGGAAGGGCTAGCAGACGTGCGTGCTGTCCTCCGCCAGGCTGTCCACCTGCTGGTCGTGCTGTTCTGCGTCACGCTGTTCGTGGCGCTGCTGACCAGCATGCTGCCGGGCGATCCGGTCAACGCCATCGCCGGCTTCGGCACCGACGCCCAGAAGGAGCAGATCCGCGACCGGCTGGGCCTCGACGACCCCATCCCGGTGCAGTACGTGCGCTGGGTGGGTGACTTCGTCCGGGGCGACCTCGGTGACTACTGGTCGGTGACCGGCTCTCGCCCGGTCATGGACCGGGTGAGAGAGGCCCTGCCGGTGTCGTTGCAGCTGATGTTGTACGCACAGGTCCTGGCGCTGGTCGTCGCCATCCCCCTGGGGGTGGCGACGGCCTACCGCGCCGGGTCGCGCTTCGACCGCGCCTCCAACGCCACCGCCTTCGGGATGCTGGCGATCCCCAACTTCGCGCTGGCCCTGGTACTGGCGTACTACGTGGGTGTGCGAGCCGGGTGGTTACCGGTGAGCGGATATGTGTCGCCCAGCGAAGACCTGATCGAACACTTCCGGCGCATGGCGATGCCCGCCATCGCCCTGGCGGTCGGCCAGATCGCCGTCTACATGCGCCTGCTGCGCAGCGACATGATCGCCACGCTGCAGGAGGACTTCATCACCATGGCCAAGGCCAAGGGCATCTCGCCCCGCCGGGTGCTGTGGCGCCACGCCCTGCGTCCGTCCAGCCTCACGCTGCTCACCGTGGCCGGGCTGAACGTGGGGACGCTCATCGGCAGCACCGTGGTGGTGGAGGTCATCTTCTCGTTGCCCGGCCTCGGCAGCCTGCTGTTCGAGGCCATCACCGCCCGCCAGTACATCGCCTTCCAGAGCCTGGTGGCGATCATCGCCGTCGGCTATGTGCTGCTGAACTTCCTGGTGGACGTGCTCTACGCCGTGCTCGACCCGAGGATCCGCCATGCCCGAGCCTAAGGTCGACGTGACCGCCGACGTCGGCGGCGCGCCGGAGCTCCCGTCACTCACGCCGATCACCACCGTCCAGCCCGTCGACCTCGTGCGGGCCGGCGGCGGCGTCCCTCTCACCGGCGCGGCCGCCCGCCAGGGCCGGCTGGGCGTCATGGGGATCCTGTCGATCTCCTGGCTCGTCCTGATCGTGGCGCTGGCGGTGCTGGCGCCGGTCCTCCCCATCGAGGACCCCAACAAGATCATCGCCTCCATCGCCCGCCAGCCACCCGGCACCGACGGCCACATCCTGGGCGGCGACGTCCTCGGTCGCGACATGCTCAGCCGCCTCATCTGGGGTGCCCGCGCCTCACTGCTCATCGGCACCCTGTCGGTGCTGCTGGGCCTCGTGCTCGGCGGCCTGCTCGGGCTGGTGGCGGGCTACTTCCGGGGACGCTGGGACAACATCCTGACCGGCGGCTTCGACATCCTGCTGTCGTTCCCCCAGCTGATCCTGGCGCTCACGCTGGTCACCGTGTTCGCCTCGGGCGCAGGCACCACCTACGGCGTGCGCATGTCGGTGCTGATCCTGGCGTTGGGCGTGGTGTCCATCCCGGTGCTCGGACGGATAACCCGGGCCAACACGCTGTCCTGGTGCCAGCGCGAGTTCGTGCTGGCGTCCCGGGCCCTGGGGGCCAAACAGCGGGAGATCATGTTCAAAGAAGTGCTGCCCAACGTGCTTCCCGCCATGTTCTCGATCGCCCTGCTGGGGGTGGCCGTCGTCATCGTGGCCGAGGGCGGGCTCAGCCTGCTCGGTGTCGGAACCCCGCTGCCCACGCCCTCGTGGGGGAACATCATCGCCGAGGGCCGCAGCGAGCTGCGCAATGCTCCCCACATCGTCATCGAGCCCACCATCGTCATCTTCCTGACCGTGTTCGCCCTCAACTACCTGGGCGACGTGGTCCGGGCCCGGTTCGATGTGCGGGAGAGTGCCCTGTGATCCGCGGCCGCCGCCGGCGGGTGGCGCCCGTCGCCGCCGACTACCACCAGCCCGGCACCCGCCTGCTCGACGTCAACGACCTCAAGACCTACTTCCGCACGCCTCGGGGCATGGTGCGGGCGGTCGACGGCGTGTCCCTCACGCTCGATCGGGGCAAGACGCTCGGCCTGGTGGGCGAGTCGGGGTGCGGCAAGTCGGTGCTGTCCCGCTCGATCATGGGCCTGCTGCCCAAGACCGCCGAGCGCACCGGGGAGATCATCTTCGGCAGCGAGCGGCTGGACACCCTGGGGCCCGAAGCGCTGCGGGGCTACTGGGGCACGCAGCTGGCCATGGTGTTCCAGGACCCGATGACCTCGCTCAACCCGGTGATGCGCATCGGGCGCCAGATCACCGAGTCGCTCGAGGTCCACACCGACATGGACAAGAACCAGGCCCGGGAGACGGCCCTGGCGCTGCTCCGCTCGGTGCACATCCCCGAGGCCGAGCGGCGGCTGGACCAGTACCCGCACGAGCTCTCGGGCGGCATGCGCCAGCGCGTGGTCATCGCCGTAGCGCTCGCCTGCGGTCCCCAGCTGCTGTTCGCCGACGAGCCCACCACGGCGCTCGACGTCACCGTGCAGGCGCAGATCCTCGACCTGCTGTCCGAGCAGCAGCGCGAGCGCCAGATGGCCGTGGTCCTGGTCAGCCACGACCTGGGCGTGGTCGCCGGCCGGACCCAGGAGATCGCGGTGATGTACGCGGGCCAGATCGTGGAGCAGGCGCCCACCTCCGTGCTGTTCTCCGAGGTGCGGATGCCCTACACCGAGGCGCTGCTGCGCTCGGTGCCCCGGCTGGAGAACCCCAGCCACACCCGCCTGGCGGTGATCGGCGGGCGGCCGCCCGACCTGATCGACCCGCCGGCCGGCTGCCGGTTCGCGGCCCGCTGCCCCTACGTGCAGCCCCGCTGCCTGGAGGAGCAGCCCCCGCTGCAAGAGGCCGACACGCCGGGCCATGTGTACCGCTGCTGGTATCCGGTGGGCACGGACGCGGGCAAGGAGGCGCTGGAGCGCAACCTGGCCGCCCACGTCCCCCAGGCCGAGGGCGCAGTGTCGGGCGATCTGGCCGTGGAGGCGTCATGAGGGGAGAGCGCTGATGGCCGGCACGGGCACCGCCCACCTGCGGGCGTCCGACGACGTGCTGCTGCGCGTCGAGCACCTGGTGGTGAACTTCCCGGGCCGTCACGGCCGCACGGTGTCGGCCGTGGCCGACGTCAGCTTCGACGTGGCCGAGCGCGAGACGCTCGGCCTGGTGGGGGAGTCGGGCTGCGGCAAGTCGACCGCAGCCCGGGCCGTCATGCAGCTCCCCGCGCCGACGTCGGGCAAGGTCCTGTTCAACGGCAAGGACCTGACCAGCGTGCACGGGGAGAAGCTGCGGTCTCAGCGGCCGCAGTTCCAGATCGTGTTCCAGGACCCGATCTCCTCGCTCAACCCGCGGCGCACGGTGGGCGACATCGTCGGCGCCCCGCTGCGCATCTGGAAGCGCGGCACTCCCGCCGAGCGCAAGGCCAAGGTCGACGAGGCGCTCGACGCCGTGGGCCTCGACCCCGAGATCACCCGGGAGAAGCGGCCGCACGAGTTCTCGGGCGGCCAGTGCCAGCGCATCTGCATCGCCCGGGCGCTGGTGCTCGAGCCCAAGCTCATCATCTGCGACGAGCCGGTGTCCGCCCTGGACGTGTCGGTCCAGGCGCAGATCCTCAACCTGTTGGAGGATCTGAAGGCGCGCTACGGCCTCACGCTCGTGTTCATCACCCACGACCTCGCCGTGGTCAAGAACGTGAGCGACCGGGTGGCGGTCATGTACCTGGGTAAGATCTGCGAGATCGCCGGCCCGGACCGGCTGTATGCCTCGCCCGCCCACCCCTACACGGCGGCGCTGCTGTCGTCGATCCCGGTCCCGGACCCGAGGGTGACCACGCTGTCGAGTGGTCTGGTGCCCGGCGACCTGCCATCACCGATCGACCCGCCCAGCGGGTGCCGGTTCCGGACCCGCTGCCCGCGGGCCCAGGAGCGCTGCGCGGTCGAGCAGCCGCAGATCCGCGAGGTGGCCGACGGCCAGTTCGTGGCCTGCCATTTCCCGCTGGTGGGCGACGTGGCGCCCGCCGCGGAGGACCAGTCGGCGGTTCAGCCGAGGAGCTCGGGGGGCAACGGGGCCGGTACGGAGGCCTCGGGCGGCGACGACAGCACGCCCGAGGCCCCGTCCGGCCCGTCGGATGCGGCGGTCGACGCCCCCTCCGACACGCCGGCGGCGACGCCCACGGACGCCTCCTCCGGCGACGGCGCTCGCGCCGGCTGACCGCATGGACAGCGTTCGGGCCGGGCCGGCCGACCTACGCCGCCGCCTGGAGCCGGCCGAGCGGCGGGCACAGATAGTGGTGGCGGCCGCCGAGGTGTTCCGGGGCCGTGACCCCGCCACGGTGCGCTTCGAGGAGGTGGCGCACGCCGCCGGGGTGTCGCGCTCCCTGGTCTACGCCTACTTCGGCGACCGGGGCGAGCTCATCGCCGAGGTTTACCTCCACAGCCTGGCGGGCGTCGACGCCGACCTGTCCGCCCTGCTCAGGGACGGTCCCGTGGACGAATCCGGCCTGGCCGTGGTGGTTCGCTCCTACCTGAGGCTGGCGGCCGAGAACGCCGACTCGTGGCGCCTGTTCGCCGCCGCGGGCGCCATCGCCCACCCCGCGGTGCAAGAGGCTCGCAAGGCCCGCTGCCAGCGCATCGCCGACACGTGGGGTGGCGGGTCGGCCGAGCGCCTGCTGGCCCGCGGCCTGGTCGGGATGCTGGAAGCGGCGGCGAGCGAATGGCTCGAGCACAAGGGCTGCAGCCTCGACGAAGCGGTCTCCCTGTTGACCGCCGCGGTGTGGAACGGGGTCGGCACGCTGCCGCGCTCTCGGTAACCGTTCTGTTCAACCGGGCCGTTCGCAGGGAATACTGATTTCATGCCTCGGGCCATGTGGAGCGGCGCCATCAGCTTCGGGTTGGTGAACATCCCGATCAGGTTGTTCAACGCGGTGTCGCGCAAGAACGTGCACTTCAACCAGATCGACACCCGTACCGGGTCCCGCATCAACTACCGGAAGGTGTCGGCCGCCGACGGCTCGGAGGTGCCGAACGAGGCCATCGCCAAGGGCTACCAGCTGTCTTCGGGGGAGTACGTGCTGGTGGGCGACGACGAGCTGGCGTCGCTCGACCCGGTGGCCAACCGCTCGATCGACATCGAGCAGTTCGTGGACCTCGACGAGATCGACCCCATCTTCTACGACGCCGCCTACTACGTGGCCCCCGACAAGGCGGCCCGCAAGCCCTACGCCCTCCTGGTGCGGGCGATGGAGGAGCAGGGCAAGGTGGCGATCGCCCGCCTGGTGATGCGGTCCAAGCAGTACCTGGCGGCGCTGCGGCCGGTGGACGGGGTGCTGATCATGTCGACGATGGTCTACGCCGACGAGGTCAACGACCCGGCCGAGGTGTTCGACGGCGACGACACGCGTGACGTCGACGTGAGCGACCGCGAGCTGACCATGGCATCGCAGCTGGTCGAGTCGCTGACCGAGCCGTTCGAGCCCGAGCGCTACGAGGACACCTACCGCAACCAGGTCCTCGACCTGATCGACCGCAAGGCCTCGGG
The DNA here is from genome assembly GCA_046734715.1 of Actinomycetota bacterium. GTDB lineage: Bacteria > Actinomycetota > Acidimicrobiia > Acidimicrobiales > VFJN01 > ZC4RG19. The sequence goes on from JBKPRV010000182.1 coordinate 8,676, forward strand.
CGAGGAGCTGGTGGCCGCCCCGGCCCCGGCCGCGGAGGACAAGGTCGTCGACCTCATGGCCGCGCTGGAGGCCAGCGTGCGCGACGCCAAGGCCGCCCGCACCCGCCACCCCACCGCCAAGGCAGCGTCGGCCGACGGCGATGACGACGAGGAGGCCGGCTCAGGCCGGGCCACCAAGGCCGCCAAAGCCACCAAGGCGAGCAAGGCCAGCAAGGCCACCAAGGAGACCAAGGCCCGGGCGCCGCGCCGGAAGTCGGCGTAGCCCGCCGTGGCCGGCCGCGCCGGGGGGCCGTCGTCGACGGTCGAGGTCGAGGGCCACCGCCTGACGCTCTCCAACCTCACCAAGGTGCTGTACCCCGCCACCGGCACCACCAAGGCCGAGGTCATCGACTACTACGCCCGGGTGGCGCCGGTCATGGTCCCGCACCTGGAGGACCGGGGCGTGACGTTGCGGCGCTTCCCCGACGGCGTCGAGGCCGGCTCGTTCTTCGAGAAGCGCTGCCCGGGCCACCGGCCCCGCTGGATGCACACCATCACCGGCCCGGGCGACCGCACGGGGCCGATCGGGTACTGCTGTCTGGACTCGGCGGCCGCGCTGGTGTGGGCGGCCAACATGGCGGCGCTGGAGATCCACGCGCCCATGGCCCGCTCCGATATCGAGACCCCGACCATGGTGGTGTTCGACCTCGATCCCGGCGAGCCCGCGGACATCGTGAGCTGTGCCGACGTGGCGCTCGACATCCGCCATGTGCTCGACGGCCTCGGGCTGATCGGGCTCCCCAAGACGTCGGGCTCCAAGGGCATGCAGGTCTACGTCCCGCTCAACACCCCGGGCGTGACCCACGAGCGGGCCAGCGCCTTTGCCCTGGCCATCGCCCAGCTGCTGGAGCGGGCCCGGCCCCAGGACGTCCTGTCCAACATGAACAAGGCGCTGCGCCGCAACAAGGTGTTCGTGGACTGGAGCCAGAACAGCCGCCACAAGACCACCATCGCCCCGTACTCGCTGCGGGCCCGGCCCCATCCGACGGTCTCGACCCCGGTGACCTGGGAAGAGGTCGAGGCGACGGCGGACGGTGAGCCGCTCACGTTCGAAGCCGAGGACGTCCTCGACCGGCTGGAGGAGCACGGCGACCTGTTCGCCGAGGTGCTCACCACCCGCCAGCACCTCCCCGATCCCGGGGAGTGAGCCGGATGGACTCGGTCGAGCTGAGCGTCCGCACCGGCGACCAGCCCACGGTGGTCGACCTCACCGGCAAGGTGGCGGTGTTCTGCCGGGAGCGGGGCGACGGCCTGGTGTCGGTGTTCGTCCCCCACGCCACCGCGGGCGTGGCCCTGGTGGAGACGGGCGCGGGCGGCGACGACGACCTGCTGGACACCCTGGCCCGGCTGCTGCCCCGCGACGACCGCTGGGGCCACCGCCACGGCTCGTTGGGCCACGGCGCCGACCACGTCCTGCCCGCCTTCGTGTCCCCCAGCCTGGTCGTGCCGGTCCTCCGCGGCCGGCTGGCCCTCGGCACCTGGCAGTCGATCGTGCTGGTCGACGCCAACGTCGACAACCTCACCCGCACCGTCCGCCTGAGCTTCCTCCCCGGCTGACCGCGGGACCGGCGGTCCCCCGGGCCGGCGGTCAGTCGGCGCGGCGGGGCATCTCCCGGGTGGGGTCGGTCGTGGCCTCGGGGATGGTGGTGGTGGCGTCGGGGTCGTCCGGCTCGGCCGCGGGCGCGGTGTCCGGGATCCCTACCGCCTGGGTGGCGTCGGGGTCGGACGGGTGGGGGTCGCCCGAGGCGGTGGTGAGCTCGCGGGTGGCGCCCTCGTCCGGGGCCGGCGGCGGGGTGGGCGCGGGGGTGGGTGAGGCGACGTGCAAGGGCTCGCCCGGCTCGGCCCCCGCCACCACCGGGGGCATGCCGCCCGCGGGGAACACCGTCGGTCCGGGCCGCGTGACCGTGCCGTCGTCGCCGGCCGTGACCGTGGGCGCCCACCACGGCGGAGGCGGGTCGGTGATGCGCCGACGGGTGCCGGCCGGCGCGGGGGCCGCATGGGCGGGGTACTCCATGGTGTAGTCCTCGGCGAACACCTCGGCGGGCTCGGTGCGGATGGCGATCGCCACCGCCAGGCCCACCAGCCAGCCGGTCCAGGCGCCGAACCCGATCCCGGAGTTCACCCCGGCCACCACCACGTCGCCGGTGACGTCGCCCATCGTGCCCCCGGCCAGCACCACGGCCACCGTGTGCACGGCGCCCACCGCGCCCGCCAGCCCGGCCGCCACCACCAGCGCGCCCCAGCCGGCCAGGAATGCGGCGCCCCGGCTCCGGGACCGCCCCGCCACCGCGCACAGGCCCAGCGCCACCAGCAGCAGGACGGCCAGCCGCAGCGCGATGCCCCACACCAGGCTGGCGGGCGCGCCGTCGGGCACGTCCCAGGAGGGGAGGGCGGTGACGGTGCGGGTCAGCAGCGCGGCGCCGTTGTCGGCCGCCTTGTCCTGCGCCGCGGGACTGCCCAACACGCTCGCCAGGACCACCGTGGCGGCCACTCCAGCCAGTGCGGAACGCGTTGACATGCTGTCGTTCTATACCCGATGTCACCGTCCGAAGCGACACACCACTCAGCGAGGTGCGATCGAACTCTGAACCAGACACCCCGATCGTCGGGGGCACCACGCAGGAGGTCGACATCATCAACGTGCTGTAGTGGCGCACGTGCTGGATCACATCTCCATCCAATGCGGCGACATGGATGCCAGCGCCGCGTTCTACGACGCGGTGCTGGCACCCCTCGGCGGTGCCCGCATCATGGACTACGGGCAGTTCATCGGCTTCGGCGTGGGCGGCAAGCCCGACTTCTGGATCGGCGCCCGCCAGACCGGCGAGGGCTTCCGCGAGTCCCACATCGCGTTCGAGGCCGCGGATCGGGCCACCGTGCGGGCCTTCTTCGACACCGCGGTGGCGGAGGGCGCCGAGGTGCTGCACGAGCCGCGGGTGTGGCCCGAGTACCACCCCAACTACTACGGCGCCTTCGTGCGTGATCCCGATGGCAACAACGTCGAGGCGGTGTGCCACCTACCCGCATAGACCGATGAGTTCCGGGTAGCCGCTCGGTCGTAGACGCCGCCCAGTTGGCAACGGAGCGAAGGAGCTCGTCATGGTGAAGCGTGACTCGGCACCCGTGGGTGCCCCCTGCTGGATCGACCTGTTCACCACCAACCCGGACACCAGCAAGTCCTTCTACGGCGAGCTGTTCGGCTGGACCGCCGAGGACGCCGGTCCCGAGTACGGCAACTACATCAACTTCGCCAAGGACGGCGTGGCCGTCGCCGGCGGCATGCAGAACGACGGCTCGGGCGGGCCCGATGCCTGGTCGATCTACCTGGCGACCGAGGATGCGAAGGCCACGGCGGACAAGGCCGAGGCCGAGGGCGGGCAGATCATCGTGCCCGCCATGGATGTAGGCACCCTCGGCACCATGCTCGTCCTCAGCGATCCCGGGCAGGCCGCCGTCGGGGCCTGGCAGCCGCAGGACTTCCCGGGCTTCGGGGTGTGGGGCGAGGACGGCACCCCCGGCTGGTTCGAGCTGCACACCCGCACCTACGACGCGGCCGTGCGCTTCTACGAGCGGGTCTTCGGCTGGGACACCCACGTCATGGGCGACACGGACGACTTCCGCTACACAACGCTCGGCGAGGGCGAGAACCAGCTGGCGGGCGTCATGGACGGCGCCGTCTCGCTGCCGGAGGGCGTGCCCTCCCACTGGGCCGTGTACTTCGCGGTGACCGACACCGACGCCACCGTCGACCGCGCCGTCGGGCTGGGCGCCACGGTCGTGTCGCCGGCCATGGACACCCCCTACGGCCGCCTGGCCACGCTCACCGACCCCACCGGCGCCGGCTTCCGGCTGGGCTCGATCACCTGAGCGCCTGTCTGCCGGGCGCTCGCTTCGAGGCCGAGGGATACCGCCTGTACCTCGATCCGGGCGCCTGACACGCTGGCCCGATGGGGTTCATCGAGCGGGTGGCGATCGTGGTCGACGACTACGACGAGGCCATCGCCTTCTTCGTGGGCACACTCGGCTTCGAGCTGGAGGAGGACAGCCCGGCGCGCACCACCGAGGGACGGGCCAAGCGCTGGGTGGTGGTCCGCCCGCCGGGAGGCGAGACGGGCATCCTGCTGGCCCGGGCGGACGGGCCGGACCAGGAGGCGGTCGTGGGCCGCCAGGCGGCCGGGCGGGTCGGGTTCTTCCTCCGGGTGGACGACTTCGCCGCCAGCCACGCCCGCCTGCTCGCCCGGGGCGTCGAGTTCGAGGGACCGCCCCGCACCGAGCCGTATGGCCGGGTGGCCGTCTTCCGGGACTTGGCCGGCAACCGCTGGGACCTGCTGGGCCCGGCCTGAGACCGCGGAGGGCGGCGACATCGGCGGAGTCCCACGGTACGACTGATCCGGGCCCGGGCACGTTTTCCGGGCCTCGTCGGTCTAGGTCCCCGACCTCGGGCTGGTGCAAGCCAGCGTCATGATCGACGGCACGTGGTATGCGCCGGCCGCCTGCTCAGCTACCTGAGGCGCCCGGAGACGGAGTACTTCCCCGGCGCGTGATCAGCGGGCGACGAAGTACTTGGCCTGCGGGTGGTGGCAGATGAGGGCGGAGGTGGTCTGCTCGGGCTGGTACTGGTAGCCCGTCTCCTCGCTGCACTCCAACCCCAGGCGCTCGCCGTCCAGCAGTCGGAGGACGGTCACGTTGTCCTCCAGGTCGGGGCAGGCCGGGTAGCCCCACGAGTAGCGCCCGCCGCGGTACTGCTGGCGGAACAGGCCCGTGAGCGTGGGGCCGTCCTGGTCGGCGAAGCCCATCTCCTCGCGGATGCGGCGGTGCCAGAGCTCGGCGAGGGCCTCGGCCATCTCCACCCCCAACCCGTGCAGCAGGAGGTAGTCCTGGTAGCGGTCGTCGGCGAACAGCTTGGCGGTGCGCTCGGACACGGCGTGGCCCATCGTCACGATCGAGAACCCGGCGTAGTCGAGGGCGGCGTCCACGGGCCGGAAGAAGTCGGCGATGCAGTAGTAGGGCGCCTTGGACTGGCGGGGGAAGGCGAAGCGGGCCTGCTCCTCGGTGCGCGACTCGTCGGTCCAGATGACCAGCTCGTTGCCGTCGCCGTTGGCGGGGAAGTAGCCGTACACCACCTGCGGCACCAGCAGGCCGTCGGCCTTGGCCTGGCCCAGCTCGTCGCGCAGGGTGGGTCGGATGCGGTCCTTGAACGCGTCGTCGGACTCGCCGCCCTCGGGCCGGAACTGCCACTGGTTGCGGAACAGCGCGGTCTCGTTGAGGTAGCCGGCGATCTCGTCGATGGGCAGGCCCTTGACCAGCCGGCTGCCCAGGAACGGCGGCGTGAACACGGCGTTGTCGCTCACCACGTCGGGCGAGCGGGACGGCAGCTCGGCCGGCGGCTCCGACCCCTTCTCCGCCAAGCCCAGCGATGCCCGCGACGGGACGCGCGAGTCGGACGGCACCCGGCCCCAGTCGGGATCGTCGTGCTCTGCGCCCCGGCGGATGGCGCCGAGCCGGTCCATGACGTGGAGGCCCTCGAACGCGTCCTTGCCGTAGAACAGCCGGCCCTTGTAGATGTCGCGCAGGTCGCGCTCGACGTAACTGCGGGTCAGGGCCGCGCCGCCCAGCAGCACCGGGATGCCGTTCAGCTCACGGCTGTTCAGCTCCTCGAGGTTGTCCCGCATGATCAGCGTGGACTTCACCAGCAGCCCCGACATGCCGATGGCGTCGGCCTTGACCTCCAGGGCCTTTTCGATCATGTCGGCGATGCCGACCTTGATGCCGAGGTTGTGCACCTCGTAGCCGTTGTTGGTGAGGATGATGTCGACCAGGTTCTTGCCGATGTCGTGCACGTCGCCCTTGACCGTCGCCAGCACGATGCGGCCCTTGCCCGAGCCACCGTCCACCTTGTCCATGTGCGGCTCGAGGTGGGCCACCGCGGTCTTCATGGTCTCCGCCGACTGGAGCACGAACGGCAGCTGCATCTGGCCCGAGCCGAAGAGCTCGCCGACCACCTTCATCCCGGCCAGGAGGGTCTCGTTGATGATGTCGAGCGGGGCCGCGCCCTCGGCCATGGCCTGGTCGAGGTCGGCGGTGAGGCCGTCGCGGTCGCCGTCGATGATGCGCGCCTTGAGCCGCTCGTCGACGGGCCAGCCGCTGCGGTCCTCCTTTTCGGCCTTGGCCACCGTGACGTCCGCGAACACGTCGAGCAGGGCGGCGAGCGGGTCGTAGCCCTCGGAGCGCCGGTCGTAGATCAGGTCGAGGCACACCTTGAGCTGGTGCTCGGGGATCTTGTTGAGCGGCATGATGCGGGCCGCGTGCACGATGGCCGAGTCGAGCCCGGCCTCCACCGCCTCGTGCAGGAACACCGAGTTGAGGACGTGGCGGGCCGCGGGGGACAGGCCGAAGCTCACGTTGGAGACGCCGAGCGTGGTGTACACGCCGGGCAGCTCGGCCTTGATGCGGCGGATGGCCTCGATGGTGTTCACGGCGTCGTGGCGCAGGTCCTCGTCGCCGGTGGAGAGCGGGAAGGTGAGGGCGTCGAAGATCAGGTCGCCGGGCGCCAGCCCGTAGCGCTCGGTGGCCAGCTGGTAGATGCGGTGGGCCACGCGCAGCTTCCACTCGACGTCTCGGGCCTGGCCCTCCTCGTCGATGAGCAGGCACACCACCGCGGCACCGTACTCGCGGGCCAGCCGGCACACCCGGTCGAAGCGAGAGCCCTCGCCCTCGCCGTCCTCCAGGTTGGCCGAGTTGAGCACGGCGCGGCCGCCCAGGCGCTGCAGCCCGGCCTCGATGACCTGGGGCTCGGTGGAGTCGAGCACCAGCGGCACCGTGACCTGGGTGGCGAAGCGGGCGGCGATCTCGTCCATGTCGACGGTGCCGTCGCGGCCCACGTAGTCGACGCAGACGTCGAGCACGTGGGCGCCCTCGCGCTCCTGGTCGCGGGCGATGCGCACGCAGGAGTCCCAGTCGCCGGCCAGCATCGTGTCCCGGAACTTCTTGGAGCCGTTGGCGTTGGTGCGCTCGCCGATGATGAGGAAGCTGGCGTCCTGGTGGAAGGGCACCGCGTTGAACATCGACGCGGCGCCGTCCTCCAGCCGGCCCTCGCGGGGCGCCGGGGTCAGGTCCTTGGCCACCGCCGCCAGCTGGCGCAGGTGCTCGGGGGTGGAGCCGCAGCAACCGCCCACCACCCGCACGCCCAGCTCGGTGACGAAGCGGGTCTGGAACTCGACCAGCTCCTCGGGCGTGAGGTCGTAGTGCATCTTCCCGTCGACCACCGATGGCAGGCCCATGTTGGGCAGGCACGAGATGGGGTACGGGGAGTTGGCCGACAGATGGCGCAGGTGCTCGTGCATCTCGGACGGTCCGGTGGCGCAGTTGAGCCCGAAGACGTCGGGCCGCAGGGCGCCGAGGGCGGTGAGCGCCGCCCCGATCTCGGTGCCGAGCAGCATCGTGCCCGTCTGCTCCATGGTGACCTGGAGCTGGAGCGGCACGTCGCGGCCGGTGGCGGCCATGGCCCGGCGGGCACCGATGACCGCGGCCTTGGCGGCCAGCAGGTCGAAGTGGGTCTCCGTGATCAGCAGGTCGGCACCCCCTTCGAGCAGGCCCCGGGCCATGACTTCGTAGGCGTCGCGCAGGGCCGCAAAGCTGATCTGGCCCAGCGAGGGGGACTTGGTGCCCGGCCCCATCGACCCGGCCACCAACCCGCCGTAGCCATCGGCCACCTCGCGGGCGATGCGGGCCGAGGCGACGCAGAGCTCGTGGGCCCGCTCGGGGATGTCGTACTCGCCGAGCGGCACGGCGAAGGAACCGAAGCTCGCGGTCTCGACGACGTCCACGCCCGCCCGGAACATCGCATCGTGCATGCCGGCGATCACGTCGGGCCGCGTCAGGACCAGCATTTCGTTGCAGCCCTCGAGCTCGGGACCGCCGAAGTCGTCGGCTGTCAGGCCCAGCTCTTGGACATACGTACCGAACGCGCCGTCGTAGACGACGACGCGCTCGTTCACGAGGTCGAGGAAGCGGCTCATAGGAATCTCGCGAGGCTACCGTCCCGGCCTCCGGGGTCCGCGAACGGGATTGCGCGGCTCCGTTCATCCCTGCCGGGTGATGTCCTCGCTTCGGGGACGTAACCTCCTGGGGCCATGACGAAGCGCGCGATCCGGCGAGCACTCTGCGTGGCTGCGGTGGTCGTGGCCGTGGCGGCCGCCGCGGGCTGCGGGGACGACGACGACAGCAGCAACGGCAGCAGCGACACGACCGAGGCCGGCGACAACGGCACCGGCTCGGTGGTGCAGTCGGCCCAGCAGCTGTGCGACAGCCTGGAGAGCCTCGACTCCACGGTGCAGGACATCGGGAGCGATCCCGAGGAGACCACCGTCTCCGACGTCAAGGACGGCCTCGCCCAGCTGCGCTCCGAGGTGTCGGACGTCGCCAGCTCGGGCTCGGCCCTGGCCGGCGCCCTCGGGGCCGCGCTCCAGTCCGCCTTCGACCAGTTCGAGTCCACCGTCGAGGATCTGCCTGACGACGAGACCCTGGAGGCTGCGGGCGACGCGGCCCGGTCGGCCGCGGACGAGTTCGAGCAGTCGTGGGACGCGGCCATGGACTCGCTCAACTGCGAGCGGTCGTCGGGCTCCTGAGCAGCGGGTTTCATCGGCAGTGGGCGACGCGGGCCGGCGCTCGGTCGGTGTCTGGTTGAACGCGGGGCCACTCCCGTCCAAGGCCGTCGACACGCTCCCCGGGGGTGGCCCCGCCCCACCGATCCCGCGCCATTCACCCTTCGCGGGCGATGCCGGGAACGGGGCGTGGCGGGACGGTGGCGGTCATGGATGAGGGCGAGCAGGCTGAGCTCGAACGGCTGAGAGCGGAGCAGGAGCGCCTCCAGCACGAAGTGGACGACCTGCGGACCCACGCGGACGCGGAAGCCGCCAAGGCCCAGCGCCGCCAGCGCCACCGGATCCGCCGGGTGGTGGCCGTGGCGCTCGTGGTCACGACGTCGCTGATGTTCACCATCGCGGCCACAGGGGTGTGGGCCCGGCGCAACGCGCTCAACACCAACCGCTGGGTCTCGACGGTGACGCCCATCGCCGCCGACCCCGCGGTGCAGGAGGCGTTCGGCCGGTACCTAACCGACCAGCTCATGACGGCGATCGACCCCAAGGAGTTCTTCGAGAGCGTGCTGCCCGACCGCGGCCAGATCCTGGCCGTGCCCCTGACCAACGCCCTGCGGGGCTTCGTGCAGGACCAGACCACGGCGTTCCTCGGCAGCGACACGTTCCAGAAGCTGTGGGTCGAGATCAACACGCGCGCCCACACCCGCCTGGTCGACGTGTTGGAGGGCGACACCAGACAGGTCCCCGGCGTCGAGGTGCAGGGCGACAACATCGTGCTCAACGTGATCCCGGTGCTCAACGCGATCCTGGAGCGGATCGGCGAGCAGTCGCCCGAGCTGTTCGGTCACACCGTGAACCTGCCCACCATCTCGGGGGAGGATGCCGAGGAGGCCATCCAGAAGCTCTCGAACGCCCTGGGACGGCCGCTGCCCGACAACTTCGGGCAGTTCACGGTCTTCGACGCCGCCCGCCTGCACCAGGTGCAGGACGCGGTCGACCTGTTCAACACGCTGGTCGTGGTGGCGGTGATCCTGGCGGTCGTGCTGTTCGCGCTCACCCTGTGGATCACGCCCCGCCGCCGCCGCACTCTGATCCAGCTGTGCTTCGGCATCGCGCTCGGCATCGTGGTGATACGCCGGTTGGCGTTGCGGTCCCAGGACGACGTGCTCGACCTCGTCAAGCCAGAGAACCGGGAGGCGGTCAAGGTGATCTCGGGCGCCTTCGTGTCCAGCCTGCTGGACGCGTCGGCCTGGATCCTGGCCATCGCCGCGGTGGTGGCCGTGGTGGCCATCCTCACCGGGCCCTACCCGTGGGCCAGCAAGGGGCGGTCCGGCGTCGCCACCGGGGCCCGGGTGGTTGTCGCCTCCGGCCGGGCCGCTGTCACTCACGAGGTGGACGACCCCGCGGCCCAATGGGTGGGCGCCCACCGCGAGGTGGTCCAGGGCGGGGCCATCGCGGTCGGGATCCTCGCGCTGCTGCTGTTCGACCTGTCCTGGCTCGCCATCCTGCTGCTGGGCCTGCTGGTGCTGCTCGTGGTCGTCGGCGCGCAGCGCATAGCAGACGCGGTCCCGGGCGACGAGGACGAGGAGGGCGAGCTCTCCGAGGCCGAGGTGCCGGCCGAGGCGCCGCCTGCCAGCCCCGCGTGAGGGTCAGTGGCTGAACGCCTCGCCGTTGCTGGTCGGGGGCAGCGGAGCGGGGAGCCGCTCGAGGTACTCGATGTGGCGCTTCAGGTCGTCGATCAGCAGGTCGGCCATGTCGCGGGACACGCCGTTGCGGATGACGATGCGCAGGGCCGCCACGTCCGTGCGGTTCTCCGGGAACGTGTAGGCGGGCACCAGCCAGCCCCGGTCCCGCAGGCGCTCGGACACGTCGAACACGGTGTAGGGCCGCTCCGCGTCGTCCAGCCGGAAGGCGAACACCGGCAGCTCGCTGCCGTCGGTGATCAGCTTGAACGGCCCCAGCCCGGCCACGGCGTCGGCGATGTAGCGGGCCACGTCGCGGGACGCCTGCTGCACCCGCCGGTAGCCGTCGAAGCCGAGGCGGACGAAGTTGTAGTACTGCGCCGCCACCTGGTTGCCGGGCCGCGAGAAGTTGAGGGCGAACGTCGGCATGTCGCCGCCCAGGTAGTTGACCTTGAACACCAGGTCGTCGGGCAGGGCGTCGGGGTCCCGCCAGATGATCCAGCCCACGCCCGGGTACACCAGGCCGTACTTGTGGCCCGACGCGTTGATCGACTGCACCCGGGGGAGCCGGAAGTCCCAGACCAGGTCGGGGTCGATGAAGGGCGCCACGAAGCCGCCTGAGGCCCCGTCCACGTGCACCGGCACATCGAGGCCGGTGTCGGCCTGCAGGCGGTCCAGCGCCTGGCAGATGTCGGCCACCGGCTCGTAGGACCCGTCGAAGGTCGAGCCGAGCACGGCCACCACGCCGATGGTGTTCTCGTCGCAGGCCGCCGCCGCGGGCTCGGCGGTGAGGTGGTAGCGCTCGCCCTCCATGGGCACCAGCCGGCACTCGACGTCCCAGTAGCGGCAGAACTTCTCCCAGCAGACCTGCACGTTGGCGCCCATCACCATGTTCGGCTGGTCGGTGGGCTGGCCCGCGGCCCGGCGCCGCTCGCGCCAGCGCCACTTGAGCGCCATGCCCGCCAGCATGGCCGCCTCGCTGGACCCGGTGGTCGAGGTGCCGGTGGCCTCGTCGTGGTCGGGCGAGCCCCACAGCCGGCTGAGCATGCTCACGCAGCGCTGCTCCAGCTCCGCGGTGCGCGGGTACTCGTCCTTGTCGATCATGTTCTTGTCGAAGGTCTCGGCCATGAGGACGCGGGCCTCAGGCTCCATCCAGGTGGTGACGAACGTGGCCAGGTTCAGGCGGGCGTTGCCGTCCAGCATCAGCTCGTCCAGTACGAACTGGACGGCGGTGGCGGGGTCCATCTCGCCTGCGGGGATCTCGTGGCGTGGAGCCTGGTTCATCTCCCCCGAGCGGGTGTACATGGGGTTGAACGCCAGCGGCAGGTGTTCCTTGGACTGCTTGCGATGCACGGCCATGCCGCATTCATGCGCGCACTCAGGGTGGCGCGCATCCCCCTTAGAGGGTGGTCAGCCCCGCATGCGCTGTTGGCGGGCCTCTTCCCGCAGGGCCATCAGCCGCCGGGTCTGGGCCGACGGCTCCGACGCCAGCAGGGCCGTGACCAGGTCGGTCAGGTGGCTGGTGAACAGGCGGTCGTCCTCGCGGGGGTCGCTGGCCGCCCGCCGGGCCATCTCCACGAAGGCGAAGCGGATGGCGGGGTAGCGCGAGTGCAGCACCGCCAGCTCCTCCTCGGGGACCAGCGGGTCGAGCAGCCGGTGCCACCGGGTGATGCTGTCGTCGGGCGCGATGATCGGCGTGCGCTTCCCCATCCGCGCGGGCCGGCTGTAGAACTCGGACGACACCTGCAGGTACTCGCGCCCGCCGTTCGGATCCGACAGCTTGGATGCCATGGGCGACACCAGGGCGGCGGCGAGCGCCCGGAGGTCGTCGGAGCCCGCCTCCTCGTACTGGTCGAGGAGAGCGTGGCGGCGCGGCTCGGTGTCACGCCGGTGCTTGTCGATCAGCGCCCGGACCAGCCCGTCCCGGTCGCCGAAGTGATACTGGACCGCGCCGGTGTTGCTCTGACCCGCGGCTCGGTTGATCTCCCGCAGGGACACGCCGTCGATGCCGTGCGCGGCGAAGAGCTGTTCCGCCGCTCGGATGATCTGGTCCCTGGTGTCGTTCTGGACGCTCGTGCTCATCGCGGCGCCGTCGATCCTTCCCTGATCCGCCCCGGATGCCCGGACATCTGAGAGTTTAAGACAAACGCTTGCGCGTAGCTCTCACCCGTGACAACTGAGTCACGAAAGGGTGCCTGTGTGTAGCGCGGGGTAGCCGTAGTTACATGCCCTTGTACGTAGGGACGTCGGGATGGCAGTACCGCGACTGGCGGGGCGTGCTGTACCCCGACAGCCTGCCGCAACGGGCATGGCTGGAGCATTTCGCCGCGGATTTTCGCACCGTCGAGGTCAACAACGCGTTCTACCGGTTACCCGCTCGGGCGGTGTTCGAGCGCTGGCGGGACCAGACGCCCCCGGGGTTCGTCATGGCGGTGAAGGTCAGCCGCTACCTCACCCACGTGCGCCGCCTGCGCGACCCGGCCGAGCCGGTCGACCGCCTGGTCGAGCGCGCCGCGGGCCTGGGCGACCGCCTGGGCCCGTACCTGTTGCAGCTCCCCCCGAACCTGCGCTCCGACGTTCCGCTGTTGGACGCCTGCCTCGGCGCCTTCCCTACGCGCAGCCGGATCGCCGTCGAGCCCCGCCACGAGTCCTGGTGGACCGACGAGGTCCGCGCCGTCCTCGAACGCCGAGGCGCCGCCCTCTGCTGGGCCGACCGCCGCGGCCACCCCATCACCCCCCTGTGGGCCACCGCGGGTTGGGGCTACGTCCGCCTCCACGAGGGCACGGCGTCGCCCCGCCCGTCCTACGGCCGCACCGCCCTGTCCACCTGGCTGGACCGCATCACGACCGCCTGGCCCCCGGCCCACGCCGACACCTACGTCTACTTCAACAACGACCCCGGCGGCGCCGCGGTCCGCAATGCCCACACCCTCCGCCGCCTGGCCACCAACCGCGGCCTCCCCGCGCCCTAGCCTCGCGGGGGTGACCGACCGACCCGGACCGCCGATCGCGGTGATGCCCGATGGGCTGCGTACGTTCCTGGTGCCGGCGGTCGAGGCGGGGGGTGGGGTGGTGTCCGATGCCGGCGACGCCGAGGCGCTGGTGTGGGCGGCCATCGGGGACGCCGAGGGCCTGGCGTCCGTGCTCGACGGCAACCCTCAGCTGCGCTGGGTCCAGCTGCCGTGGGCCGGTGTCGAGCCCTACGTGGACGTGATCCGGTCCCACACCGGGCTCACCTGGACCTGCGGCAAGGGCGTCTACGCCGAGCCGGTGGCCGAGCACGCCCTCGCCCTGGCGCTGGCCGGGCGGCGCAACCTCGGGCCCTACAGCCGCGCGGGGAAGTGGACGCGGCCGCGGGGGCGCAACCTGCTCGGGGCCCGGGTCACCATCCTGGGCGGGGGTGGCATCGCCGTGTCGCTGCTGCGGCTGCTGGAGCCGTACGGCTGCGACGTCACCGTGGTCCGCCGCAACCCTGCGCCGCTGGCGGGGGCGGCCCGGGTGGTGGGGTCGGATCGGCTCGACGAGGCGCTCACCGGGGCCGAGGTGGTGGTGCTGGCGCTGGCGCTGGTCCCCGAGACCGTGGGGATCATCGACGCCCGCCGGCTGGCCCTGCTGGGCCCGGACGCCACGCTCGTCAACGTGGCCCGGGGCCGCCACATCGTGACCGACGACCTCGTGGCCGCCCTGCGGGACGGAACCCTCGGGAGCGCCGGGCTCGACGTCACCGACCCCGAGCCCCTGCCGGACGGGCATCCGCTGTGGGATCTGCCCAACGCCATCATCACGCCCCACACCGCCAACACGCCCGAGATGGCGATCCCGCTGCTGAGCGCCCGCGTGACCGACAACGTGCGCCGGTGGGCGGCGGGGGAGCCGCTGGTGGGTCCGCTCGATCCGGCGGCGGGGTACTGAGGCCGTGGGCCAGTACGCGGACCTGCAGGAGGCGCTCGACGGGTTCGTGCCGGGGTCGTCGCGGGAGGCGGCCGACGTGGCTCGCATCCGTGAGGTCGTGGCGGCGGGCGATCCCTTCAGCCGGGTGCTGCCGTTGCACGTGACCTGCTCGGCGCTGGTGGTCCATCCGCCGACCGGCCGGGTGCTGCTGCGCTGGCACGAGCGCCAGCAGAGCTGGCTGCAGGTGGGCGGGCACGTCGATCCGGGGGAGTCCAGCCCGCCTGCGGTCGCCCTGCGGGAGGCCGAGGAGGAGACGGGGCTCGACGACCTCGTCCCCTTCCCGGGGCCTGGGCCCCGGCTCGTGCACGTCGTGATCGTCCCCGTCCCGGCGGGCAAGGGCGAGCCTGCGCACGAGCATGCGGACATGCGCTACGTGTTCGCCACCGGGCGGCCCGATGCGGTGGTGCCGGAGTCGCCGTCGGCTCAGCTGCGCTGGCTCACGTTCGACGAGGCGCGGGCGCTCGCGGCGGCGGACAACGTGCGGGTGACGCTGGACCGGATCGAGGGGTCGAGGCCTCACCCTCCTGCGGAGGTCGATGGTTGAGGGTTGGGCCCGACCTGGAGGTCTGTCCGCGGTGGGCGCCGGGGCGGTACGGTCGCCGGCCGTGACCCGGCTCTACACCGGCAAGGGCGACGACGGCACCACGGGCCTGCTGTTCGGGGGGCGGGTGCCCAAGGACTCGCCCCATCCCCGGGCCACCGGGGCGGTGGACGAGGCCCAGGCCGTCATCGGCGTGGCCCGCTCGCTGGCCGAGCGGGGCGGTGAGCTCGACCGGGCGCTGACCCAGGTGTGCCGCGATCTGTGGGTGCTCATGGCCGAGCTGGCGACGCTGCCCGAATCCCACGGCAAGCTCACCGACGGCCAGACCCGGGTGTCGCCCGCGATGGTGGCGGCGCTCGAGGCCGAGGTGGACGATCTGGGCGCCCGCTTCGAGCCGCCGGCCCAGTTCACGGTGCCGGGCCAGACGCCGCTGGCCGCGCAGCTCGACCTGGCCCGCACGGTCGTCCGCCGGGCCGAGCGGGAAGCCGTGGCCGCCGCGGTCGAGGGATCGCTGGTGCTGCCGTACCTCAACCGGCTCTCGTCCCTGCTGTGGGTGCAGGCCCGCTGGGTGGAAGGCGAGCACCTGCTCACCCGGGA
>JBKPRV010000183.1:0-4068 GCA_046734715.1 Actinomycetota bacterium
GTGCCCGGGGGCGCCGGGCGCACCGAGCCGTTCCCCGGTCCGGTGGAGCCCGCGCCCCACGACCCGGCGGGCGGCGCGCACCCGCCACCTCCGGCTCCTCCTCCGCCGCCCCCGCCTCCCGGCGATCGCCCGGCGTACGAGCCGTCGTACTACGAGCCGCCGCCGACGCCCGAGGCCGCTCCGCACTACGGATTGCTGCCCCGGGTGGCGCCCGGATACGAGCCGCCCCCGGTGCCGCGGCCGCCGCATCCCAGCCAGGGCCCGCTGCCCTCCTATGGTCCGGGCCGCGAGACCACGCCCCCGCCGGGCCCGGGCGGCGACGGCCAGTCCGCCGACGACGCACCCCGGCCCGTCCAATGGCCGTCCCAACCCTGGACCAACGGCGGCGGCCACCCCAACGGCGGGCGCACCAACGGCCGCCAGGCCAGCCCCAAGCACTTCCGCCGGGACGACGAGGATCAGGCGTGACCGTGGCGGACAAGGTCCTCGTCCGGTCGTTCCGGCGGGAGGTGGCAGACGAGCTCACCGAGCGGATGCGGGCCGACGAGATGGCCGACCGCCCACGCATGTCCCTGGCCGACCAGCGCCAGTTCGGCCGCCAGCTCATCAACCGCCGCCTCGAGCTCTACGCCAAGGAGCAACTGGAGGCGGGGCGGGAGCCGCTGCCGTACGAGGACGAGGCCGCGCTGGCGCAGGCCATCCACGACGCGCTGTTCGGCCTGGGATCGCTGCAGCGCCTGCTGGACGACCACTCGATCGAGAACATCGACGCCAACGGGCACGCCGACGTGTGGGTCACCCGGGCCGACGGCAGCAAGCACCGGGCCCCGCCCATCGCCGAGAGCGACGAGGAGCTGATCGACACCCTGCGCATGACCGCGGCGCGGGTCGGCCTCACCGAGCGCCGCTTCGACAACGGCTCCCCCTCGCTCAACCTCCAGCTCCCCGACGGCAGCCGCCTGTTCGCGGTCATGGCGGTCACGTCCCGGCCGTGCGTGGCCATCCGGCGCCACCGCTTCCCCAAGGTCTTCCTGGACGACCTGGTGCGGCTGGGCTCGATCGACCTCGCGCTGCGGGATTTCCTGTCGGCCGCGGTGCGGGCCCGCAAGAACTTCATCGTGTGCGGGGGCGTCGACGCCGGCAAGACCACGCTCATGCGGGCCATGCTCAACGAGGTCAGCCCGCAGGAGCGGATCGTCACCATCGAGGACAACCTGGAGCTCGGCCTCGACCGCTACCCCGACCTCCACCCCGACGTGGTGGCGCTGGAGGCCCGGGAGGAGAACGTCGAGGGCGAGGGCGAGATCGACCTGGCCACACTGGTCCGCTGGGGCCTGCGCATGAACCCCGACCGGGTGATCGTGGGCGAGGTGCGGGGCCACGAGGTCATCCCCATGCTCAACGCCATGAGCCAGGGCAACGACGGCTCGATGTGCACCGTGCACGCGAACTCCTCGCTGGGCGCCTTCGGCAAGCTGGCGATGTACGCCATCCAGGCGCCCGAACGGCTGAACCTGGAGGCCACCAACCTCATGGTGGCCAACGCCATCAACTTCGTCGTCCACATCGGCACCTCGTCGGGCGAGGGCGAGGGGGGCATGCGCCGCTACGTCACGTCGGTCCGGGAGATCGTGGGCGCCGAAGGCCCGCTCATCATGTCCAACGAGATCTTCTTCCCCGGGCCCGACAAGCGGGCCGTGCCGGGCGCGCCGCTGCGCGACACCACCCAGACCGACCTGGCCGAGGTCGGGTTCGACTCCCGGGTGCTGCTGCGCCCGGACGGCTGGTGGAACTAGCGGCACGTTGGGGGGCGGGGGCGCGGCGGCAGGGCGGTCCACGGCCGCTAGCGTCGCCCGCTCGATGGAGTCCGTCGGTGCGTTCCTCGACGAGCTGGTGCCGGCGCTCGTGCCCGGGTGCGACCGGGCCGCCGTGCGCGCGACCTTCGCGGTGGCCGCGGCCGGCTACACGGTGCCTCGTACCTCCGACGGCCGCCGGGTCAGCGCCATCACGCCCTCGGGCGTCCCGTTCGAGGCCAGCGTCACCGGGGGTGGGGGCCGGGCCGAGCCCGCACTGCGCTACGTGACCGAGACCGCCACCGGCATGCCGTTCTTCCGGCCCAGGCTGGCGGCCCAGCGCCGGGCGCTCGGCGACCTCGAGGCCCGCCTGCCCGCCGGCGCCCGTGATGCGGCCGGCCAGCTGGGCTGCTTCTTTGACACGCTGTTCCCCGACCCGCCGGCGATCCCGGCCCGCACCCGGTTCGCCACCACGTTCGGCCTGGTGCACCGGGCCGATCCGCCCGCGGCGCCGGCCGGGCTCAAGGTGTACGGCAACCTCGGCCTCGAGCCCGCCGCGCTGGCGCGCCTGGGCGACCGCTGGCCGGCGCTGGCGGTGCTGGCCGAGCCGGTCGACGGCCTGCCGTTCCTGGTCCCGCACTTCGCCACCGCCGAGGTCGATGCCGCCGGCCGGCTGGGCCACAAGCTCTACCTCCGCACCACGATCCGGGCCAACGCCGCCTCGCTCTCGGTGGCGGCGCGCCGCTTCGACGCCTGCGCCGCCGACCTCCTGGACGAATTGGCCGAGTGCGGCGCGGCCCCGACCTGGCAGCGCCCGGTCTTCCTGTGCTGCGAGGACCGCGCCGACGGCGCCCCCCGCCTGTCGGTCCACCTCCCGGCCCGGTCCCTGGACCTCGGGCCCGAGGCCATGCTGGCGCTGGCGCGGGCGCTCGCGGCCCGCCACCACGGCACCACCGACGCGGTCGACGCCCTCACCGCCGCCGCGGCCCGGGCGGGCGGCCCGTGGACCCCCACGGTGGTCGGCGTCGGACTGGCCCCCGGCGGCGGGCTCGGCAAGCTCAACGTCTATATCGCGGCAGGAGCGGCCTGATCGGCCGGGGGGGCGCGTACCGGGCGCTCCGGGGGTCCACTATGTTCGGCCGGGTACGGTCCGTTTCACCGGGCGGGTTGGAGGCGGGCGCTGGGTGCCCTGGTCAACATGATCACAGTCATGGCCCTGCTGGGCGCGCTGTTCGCCGTCGGCATCGTGACCGCGGCGGTCGCTCTGAGGCCGGTCGAGCCGGGTCAGGTCCGGCCCAGCCGGCTGTCGACGCAGGTCGACGTGTCCCAACTGGTCGAGAACTTCACGCTGCGCCTGGCCTTGGGCGTGGGCGCGGCCGTCGTGGTCGGAGCCTTGACCTTCTGGCCGATGGCGGCGCTCCTCGCCGGCGTCGGGGCGTTCATGGCCCCGAGCCTGATGGGTGGCGGTGCCGCCCGCCGGGTCCGGCTCGATCGCACCGAGGCCATCGCCGCCTGGGCCGAGATGCTGCGCGACACCATGGCCGGCTCCGGCGGGCTCGAGCAGTCGATCATCGCCACGGCCGCGGTCGCCCCCATGCCGATCCGGCGGGAGGTGGTGCGCCTCGCCGCCCGGCTGGAGCGGGAGCGGCTGGCACCCTCGCTGCGCGAGTTCGCCGACGAGCTCGACCAGCCGTCGGGCGACCTGGTGGTGGCCGCGCTGATCCTGGCCGCGGACAAGAGTCCCAAGCGGCTGGGCGACCTGCTCGGCCGGCTGGCCACCTCGGCCCGGGCCAACGTCAACATGCAGCTCCGCATCGACGCCGGCCGGGCCCGGGTGCAAACGGCGGTGAAGGTGATCACCGGCTTCACCAGCGGGTTCGCCCTGTTGCTGCTGGTCCTCAACAAGGAGTACCTGGAGCCGTACGACTCCATCACCGGCCAGGTGGTGCTCGGAGTGGTGGGCCTGTGCTTCGGCGGCGCCTTCCTGTGGCTGGCTCGGGCCTTCCGGTACCAGGACGAGGAGCGCTTCCTGCGCACGGAGGGCGCTCAGCCGTGATCCTGCCCATCGTGCTGGGGGCCGTCTTCGGCGCGGGGTTGCTGACGTCGTGGCGCCTGCTGTTCCCCTCCCCGCCGCCGCTGCAGGCGGCCATCGACCGGCTGCAACGCCGCAACACGCTGGCCAGCCTGCCCGCGAACGTCCAGGGCCAGGGGATGACCGACCTGCTGGGCCGCACGGTGGGGGTGTCCGCCGCCCGCCAGATGCGGAACCTGGGCT
>JBKPRV010000184.1:0-11922 GCA_046734715.1 Actinomycetota bacterium
CCTACGCCCTCGCCGACCTGTACGAGCGGGCCGGCGACCTGCCCCGGGCACGCGAGCTGTTCGGCCTCGTGGCCGCCAACGATCCCGACTTCGTGGACATCCAGGCCCGGCTCCGGGCCCTCCGCTGATCAGACCGAGATCCGGCCGGCACCGAACCCATCGGTGACGATGCCCCTCCGCTCGGGTGTTCACTTGAATGCATGGCCGAGCACCCCGACGTGCTCGGCCATGCGCCCCCCGGCGTCTTCCCCTCTCAGATCCCCGTTCTAGTCAAACATGACGTCAATTTCAACATTGGATCCCGCAAGGGGCGTGGGCAGAGGGGGCGCACTAGCCTGAACCCCGCAGCCAACCCGCCCGACGCACGAGGGAGCACGCACGTGGTGGACATCCAGAGCCTGCTGGGGGACGAGGCAGACAGCCTGCTCAACCACGAGTCGAAGGGGATCCCGCGTGAAGACCTCCACCTTCCGGGGCCCGACTACATCGACCGCGTCTTCTCGCAGACCGAGCGCTCCGCCCAGGTGATGCGCAACCTGCAGGCGCTCTACGACCACGGGCGCCTCGCCGGCACGGGCTACGTCTCGATCCTGCCGGTGGACCAGGGCATCGAGCACTCGGCGGCCGCCAGCTTCGCCCCCAACCCCAAGTACTTCGACCCGGCCAACATCATCGAGCTGGCCATCGAGGGCGGCTGCAACGCCGTCGCCTCCACCTTCGGCGTGCTGGGCGCCATGTCCCGCCGCTACGCCCACAAGCTCCCGTTCATCGTGAAGATGAACCACAACGAGCTGCTCACCTACCCGAACCGCTTCGACCAGGTGATGTTCGGCTCGGTGGAGGAGGCGTTCGACCTCGGCGCCGCGGCCGTGGGCGCCACCGTCTACTTCGGCTCCGAGGAGTCGACCCGCCAGCTCCAGGAGGTCAGCGAGGCGTTCTACCGGGCGCACGAGCTCGGCATGTTCACCGTGCTGTGGTGCTACCTGCGCAACTCGGCGTTCAAGACCGACGCCGGCGACATGTCCAACGCCGCCGACCTCACCGGCCAGGCCAACCACATCGGCGTGACCATCGAGGCCGACATCATCAAGCAGAAGCTGCCCACGCTGAACGGCGGCTACAACTCGCTCCAGAACTACGGCAAGACCAACAAGGCCGTCTACGACTCGCTCACCAGCGACCATCCCATCGACCTGTGCCGCTGGCAGGTGGCGAACAACTACATGGGGCGCATCGGCCTGATCAACAGCGGCGGCGAGTCCAAGGGCGCCTCCGACCTGGCCGAGGCGGTGCGCACCGCGGTCATCAACAAGCGCGCCGGGGGCATCGGGCTGATCTCCGGGCGCAAGGCGTTCCAGCGCCCGATGAGCGAGGGCGTGGAGCTCCTCAACGCCATCCAGGACGTGTATCTGGACGGAGCCATCTCCATCGCCTGACCTGGGAAGCCCACACCCACGGTGTGTGTGACACCTCTCACCGCGAGGGTGCGTTCGACTGACGGTGAGAGGCGATAACGTCCCTGGGAGACAGACAATCACGTCAAGGGGGACGCGGTTGACCGACACCACTCACCGGACCCGGGCGCCCCAGGTCGTCGACCGCGTGGTCATCCGCTTTGCGGGCGACTCCGGCGACGGCATGCAGCTCACCGGGGACCGCTTCACCACCACGAGCGCGCTCTACGGCAACGACCTGGCGACGTTGCCCGACTTCCCCGCGGAGATCCGCGCCCCCGCGGGCACGCTCGCCGGCGTCTCGGCCTTCCAGGTCCACATCTCGGACCACGACGTCACCACGCCGGGCGACGCGCCCGACGTGCTGGTGGCCATGAACCCTGCGGCGCTGCGCAGCCAGATCGGCCGCGTCGCCCCCCGGGCGACCATCATCCTCAACGCCGACGCCTTCGACGAGCGGCACCTGACCAAGGCCGGCTACGAGGCGGATCCTCGCCGCGACGGCAGCCTCGACGCCTACACGGTCTACGAGGTGCCCATGACCTCGCTGACCAAGGGCGCGGTCACGCCGCTGGGGGTCAAGCCCCGCGACGCCGAGCGGTCGAAGAACTTCTTCGCCCTCGGCCTCATCTCGTGGATGTACACCCGCCCGGTCGAGCCCACGCTCGAGTGGATCACCCGCCGCTTCGTGGCCCGGCCCGACGTGGCCGAGGCCAACACCGCGGCGTTCAAGGCGGGCCACGCCTTCGGTGAGACGGCCGAGCTGTTCGACCACCCGTGGGAGGTGCGGCCGGCCGTCCTGCCCGCGGGCACCTACACCAACATCAACGGCAACACCGCACTGGCCTGGGGCCTGGTGGCCGCCAGCCAGCTGTCGCACATGCCGCTGTTCCTGGGCTCGTACCCCATCACGCCGGCGTCCGACATCCTCCACGAGCTGTCCAAGCACAAGAACTTCGGCGTGCGCACGC
This sequence comes from Actinomycetota bacterium, assembly GCA_046734715.1. GTDB lineage: Bacteria > Actinomycetota > Acidimicrobiia > Acidimicrobiales > VFJN01 > ZC4RG19. Next base: position 2,426 of record JBKPRV010000184.1, read on the forward strand.
TGCAGGCCGAGGACGAGATCGCCGGCATCGGCGCGGCCGTGGGCGCGGCCTACGGCGGGCACCTGGGGGTGACCACGACCAGCGGCCCGGGCATGGCGCTCAAGGCCGAGACCATGGGCCTGGCCGTCAACCTCGAGCTGCCGCTGCTGATCATCGACATCCAGCGCGGCGGCCCCTCCACCGGCCTACCCACCAAGACCGAGCAGGCCGACCTGCTCATGGCCATGCACGGCCGCCACGGCGAGGCACCGCTGCCGATCCTGGCCCCTCGCAGCCCGAGCCATTGTTTCGAGGTGGCCATCGAGGCGGTCCGCATCGCGCTCAAGTTCCGCACGCCGGTGGTGCTCCTGTCGGACGGCTACCTGGCCAACGGCACCGAGCCCTGGAAGCTGCCGGACGTGGCCGGCCTGCCGGACCTGACGGTCACCTTCGCCACCCAGCCCAACCATGTGGGCGACGACGGCGAGCCGGTGTTCTGGCCCTACGTGCGTGACCCCGAGACGCTGGCCCGCGACTGGGCGCTGCCGGGCACGCCGGGCCTCATGCACCGCATCGGCGGCCTCGAGAAGGAGGAGGGGTCGGGCAACGTCAGCTACGACCCGGCCAACCACGAGCTGATGGTGCACCTCCGGGCCGACAAGATCGACCGCATCGCCGACCACATCCCCGATGTGGAGGTGACGGGCGACGTCGAGGACGCCGACCTGCTCGTGCTGGGCTGGGGCTCGACCTGGGGCGCCATCGACGGCGCCGTCACCCGGGCCCGGGCCGGGGGCCACAAGGTGGCGCACGCCCACCTGATCCACCTCAACCCGTTCCCCCGCAACCTGGGCGACGTGGTGCGCCGCTACCCCCGGGTGATGGTGCCCGAGATGAACCTGGGCCAGCTCGCCCAGCTCGTGCGGGCCCGCTACCTCGTCGACGCCCGCACCGTGTCGAAGGTGCGCGGCCTGCCGTTCACGGCCGCCGAGCTGGAGCAGGCCATCGTGGATCAGTTGAAGGACCAGTCATGACCGACACGATCATCCCCGTCACCACCAAGAAGGACTGGTCCAGCGACCAGGAGGTCCGCTGGTGCCCCGGCTGCGGTGACTACTCGATCCTCACCGCCGTCCAGCTGCTGATGCCCGACCTCGGCATCCGCCGCGAGGACACGGTGTTCGTGTCCGGCATCGGCTGCGCCGCCCGCTTCCCGTACTACATGAACACCTACGGGATGCACACCATCCACGGCCGGGCCCCGGCCATCGCCACCGGCCTGGCGCTGGCGCGGCCCGATCTCAACGTGTTCGTGGTGTCCGGTGACGGCGACGCCCTGTCCATCGGCGGCAACCACCTCATCCACGCCCTGCGGCGCAATGTCAACATCACGATCCTGCTGTTCAACAACCAGATCTACGGCCTGACCAAGGGGCAGTACTCGCCGACCAGCGAGGTGGGCAAGGTCACCAAGTCCACCCCGTTCGGCAGCCTGGACCACCCGTTCAACCCGGTCAGCGTGGCCATCGGGGCCGAGGCCACCTTCGTGGCCCGCACCCACGACATGGACCGCCAGCACATGATGGAGGTCATCCGCCGGGCCTTCGAGCACCGCGGCGCCTCCCTGGTGGAGATCTACCAGAACTGCAACGTCTTCAACGACGGTGCCTTCGAGCAGATCACGGCCAAGGTCAACCGCGACGACATGCTCATCCCGCTGCGCCACGGCGAGCCCATCCGCTTCGGAGCGGACCTGTCGAAGGGCGTGGTCATCGACTCCCAGCGGGGCGCCCACCTGGTGGACGTGGCCGATGTGGGCGAGGACGCGCTGCTGGTCCACGACGAGACCCGCGACGACCCCAGCGTGGCGTTCATGCTGTCCCGGCTGGCCCGGGGCCCGCACGAGCCCACGCCCATCGGCGTGTTCCGCGATGTCATGCGCCCGGAGTACGGCGAGGGCGTGAACAGCCAGATCGCCGCGGCCCAGGCCGATCGGGGACCGGGCGACCTCGCCACCCTGCTCCGCTCGGGCGCCACCTGGGACGTCAACTGAGCGCTCGGAGGTAGCGTCGGCGGATGCCCGTCGCGCTGCGCATCTTCACCGAGCCTCAGTTCGGTGCCACCTACGACGACCAGCTGGCGATGGCCCGCGAGGCGGAGGCGCTCGGCTTCGACGCGTTCTTCCGCTCGGACCACTACCTGACCATGGGCGGCGGGCTCGGCGAGCCCGGGCCCACCGACTCCTGGGTCACGCTCGGCGCCCTGGCCCGGGAGACCTCGCGCATCCGCCTCGGCACGATGGTCACTGCGGCCACCTTCCGCCATCCCGGCCCGCTGGCCATCGCGGTGGCGCAGGTCGACGCCATGTCCGGCGGCCGGATCGAGCTGGGGCTGGGCACCGGCTGGTACGAGCAGGAGCACGACGCCTACGGCATCCCGTTCCCGTCCCTCGGCGAGCGGTTCGAGCGCCTGTCCGAGCAGCTCGCCATCGTGACCGGCCTGTGGGAGACGCCCACCGGCGAGCGCTTCACCTATGAGGGCACCCACTACCGGCTGGTCGACTCTCCGGCGCTTCCCAAGCCGGTGCAGGCGCCGCGGCCGCCGGTCATCGTGGGGGGCTGGGGCAAGACCCGCACGCCCCGCCTGGCGGCCCGCTACGCCGACGAGTTCAACGTCCCCTTCGCCCCTCAGGCGGATGTGTTCCGGGACCGGGTCGAAGCCGTGAAGGCGGCCTGCGAGGACGAGGGCCGTGACCCGGGGGCGCTGACGTGGTCGGCGGCGGCCACGGTGTGCTGTGGCGAGGACGAGGCCGCCTACGCCCGCCGGGCCGAGGCCATCGGCCGCGACCCCGCCGAGCTGCGCGAGCACGCGGCCGCGGGGACGCCGGCCGAGGTGGCGGACCGCTTGCGCGCCTTCGCGGACGCCGGGGCGGAGCGCCTCTACCTCCAGGTGCTCGACCTGCGCGACCTCGACCACCTGCGGCTCCTCGCCGCCGAGGTGGCGCCCGCCCTGGCGTGAGGGCGGGTCAGCCCGACACGTCGGGGCCGGCGCGCTCGACCGTCATGCGCAGGATGACCCGGCGGTCGCGCTCCATCGCCGCGCGGTAGTCGTCCCAGTCGGGGTGCTCGCCGCTGATGCTGCGGTAGTAGTCGACCAGCGGCTCCATGGCGTCGGGCAGCGGCACGATCTCCACCGGCCCCTCGACCTGGATCCACTGCCCGAAGAACCCGTCGGTGAAGGCGCAGATGGCGGCGTAGGGCAGGGCGCGCAGGTGGCGCACCTTGTAGGCGGTCTCGCGGGTCGACACCACCACCCGGCTGTCGGCGTCGACGCCGACGGTGATGGGCGACATCTGGGTCGAGCCGTCGGCCTTGGTGGTGGCCATGACGGCCCGGTGGTTGGCGCGCAGGAAGTCGAGTGCGGCAGCGGTGTCCACGGCGGTCACCCTAGGGCGCGGAACACCAGCCCCGTCTTCAACTTCGGGTGGAAGAACGTCGTCTTCGGGGGCATGCGCTCGCCGCCGTGGGCCGTCGCTTCGATCTGGGCCACGGAGGCCGGACGCAGCAGCACGCCGAACTGCGCGTCGCCCGCCGCCACCGCGGCGCGCACGTTGTCGACGCCGTGCTGGAAGCGCAGCTCGTGGGGTGGCAGGGCGGCCAGCGCCACGTCGAGCCGGGCGGAGTCGAGGTCGCGGGCATCGGCCAGTGCCTCGCTGCGGGGCCGCAGCAGGGCGGCGCCGGCCGCCCCGATCACGCAGAGGGCGCCGGCCTGGTCCATGGCGGTGGTGAGGGCGACGTCGGGCGGCGGCGGGCCGATGGGCTCGAACCACGGATCGAGGGCCTCCGCCAGGTCCAGCCCCGCGGGCAGCCCCGACACGAGGCGATGGATGGCCCGCACGGTCAGCTCGTCCTCCACCAGCTCGACCAGGTACGCGAGCGTCGCCCCGGCCGCCCCCGCGTCGCCGTCGGCCGCCTGGCGCTCGCGGCCGTAGGCCAGCGAGGTCTCGTAGCGGTGGTGCCCGTCGGCGATGACCACCGGTTGGGCGGCCACCGCCTCGGCGATGGCGGCGCAGCGCTCGGGGTCGTCGAGGACCCACACGCTGTGCACCGTGCCCTCGCCGTCGTCGACGCTGGCGGTGGGCCCGGCGTCGGTGGGCAGCAGGTCGGTCAGCCCCTTCGCCAGGGACAGGCCCCAGATGGCGGACAGGTTGGCCCGTGACGCCCGCAGCAGGTCGAGCCGGTCGGAGCGGGCCTTGGGCGTCGTGTGCTCGTGCGGGAGGATGTCGGTGCCGGGCGGGCTCAGCTCGAGCGCGCCGATCACGCCGGTGGTATGGCGGGCCACGCCGGCATCGTCCCGGTAGGCCATGCGGTAGACGGTGAAGGTGGGGCGGTCGTCGTCCACGAGCGTGCCGTCGGCCCGCCAGGCGGCGAGCAGGGACCGGGCCACGTCGTAGCGGTCGCGGCCGTCCTCGTCGATCGGCAGGTCGATGCGCACCGCGTTGTGGGGATCGCGCGCGGCGAGCTCGGCCCGCTGGACGTCGTCGATGACGTCGTAGGGCGGGGCGATCACCGAGGCGAGGTCGACCCGGGAGAGGTCGTAGCGGATGGCGGGGAACGGCTGGAAGCGAGCCACGGGCCCATCCTGGCAGACCATCCGACCGTTCCCGACATGCGCCGACGGCGTGGCACGATGCTGCGTCGTGACCTGGGTGCTCGACCTCGACGGCGTCGTCTGGCTGGCCTCCGACCCGATCCCCGGAGCGGCGGACGCCATCGCCCGGCTGCGGGCCGCGGGGGAGCGGGTGGTGTTCTGCACCAACAACTCGGCGCCCCGCCGGGGGGACCACGAAGCCAAGCTGGCGGCCTTCGGGATCCCGGCCGGGGGCGACGTGCTCACCTCGTCCATGGCCGCGGCCCGACTGGTGGCGCCGGGCGAGCGGGTGCTGGTGTGCGGCGGTCCCGGCATCGCCGAGGCCGTGGAGGCGCGGGGCGCGGTGCCGGTGCGCGACGGGGACGCCGAGGCGGTGGCGGTGGGGTTCCACCGCGACTTCGACTACGAGCGGCTGCGCATCGCGGCCCGGGCGGTGGACCGGGGGGCCCGCCTGATCGCCACCAACGACGACGCCACCTACCCCACGCCCGACGGGCCCATCCCCGGCGGGGGCGCGCTGGTGGCGGCGGTGGCCTACGCCACGGGCGTCGAGCCGGTGGTGGCCGGCAAGCCGCATGAGCCCATGGCCGATCTCGTGCGCTCCGTCGGCGGGCCCGACGGCACGGTGGTGGGCGACCGCCCGTCCACCGACGGCGCGCTGGCCGCCCAGCTCGGCTACCGCTTCGCGCTGGTCCTCACCGGTGTCACCCACGAGGCCGACCTTCCGGTCGAGCCCCCTCCCGACGTGGTGGCGGCCAGCCTGGCCGAGCTGGTCCCTCAGTAGTAGTAGCGCTGGGGGCTGGGCCGGGACCGGTCGCCGCCGCTGAGGGCGGAGGCCGCCAGGGCGACGATGACGCCGAACACGAAGCCGGTGACGTGCGCCATCCACGCCACCCCCTGGTTGGGGTCGGTGAAGAACTGGAGCACGAACCAGTACACCAACACCCACATGGCGCGCAGGGGCAGGATGATGATGAACACCAGCGTGTAGACCCGCACCCGGGGGAACCACACCAGGTAGGCGCCCATGACCGCTGCGATGGCGCCGGACGCCCCGACCACGGGCACGGTGGAGCCGGCGTTGACCGCGATGTGCCCCAACGAGGCGATGATCCCGCCGGCCAGGTAGAAGAGCGCGAACAGCACCTTCCCCATGCGGTCCTCGATGTTGTTGCCGAACACCCACAGGAACAGCATGTTGCCGGCCAGGTGGATGAGGCTTCCGTGCAGGAAGATCGAGACCAGGATGGACGGGTAGACCAGCTTGTCGGGGAACGCCGCGGGCCGGGGTCGGCCGAGGCCACAGGCGTCGGCGTCGCCTTGGACGAACGTGGCGTTCGCCTCGTCGACGGACAGCGGCCGGCCCTCGACCACCTCGCAGGGGATGGCCGCGTGCTCCGCCGTGAAGATGGTGTCGTCCCGCGTCTCCTCGAACGGGGTCGGCTGCCAGAAGAAGTAGGCGACCACGCACAGGCCGATGATGAGCAACGTGACGATCGGGCGGTGCTGGGTGGGGTTGTCGTCCCGCAACGGCAGCATTGCCCCCGAAACGTAGCCACTCGGGGCAATGGCGCGTTGCCAGCGCGTGACCTCGGTCGTAACCTCCGCATCCATGGCCGAGGACGACCTTCTGCGCCGTCTGCTCGACGCCGGCATGACTTTTTCTGCCATGACGCAGGCGCGAGCGGAGGCTCTCATCCGAGATCTCGTGAAGCAGGGGGAGGTGCAGGCCGAGCAGGCCCAGGCGACGATCGACGAATTGCTGGATCGCAGCCGGCGCAACAGCGAGCGCTGGCTCGAGGCGATCCGCTCGGAGATCGACCAGCAGATCGCCAAGCTCGACCTCGCCAGCCGCGACGACCTCGAGCGGCTCATGCAGCGCTTCGCGGACACCGCGGCGGCGGTCTTCCACCAGATGATGCCCGAGCGCCTCGGCGGCCAGGCCGAGGAGACCGCCGCCCGGGCGCCCACGGCCAAGGCGACCGGCACGGCCAAGAAGTCCGCGGCCAAGAAGGCCAGCGGCACGGCCAAGAAGACGGCGAGCGCCACCAAGAAGGCCGGCGGCACCGCCAAGAAGGCGACGGGCTCCACCAGGGCGTCGGCCGCCAAGAAGGCCACCGGCGCGACCAAGGCGGGCGGCACCGCCAAGAAGGCCACCGGCGCGACCAAGAAGGCGACTGGCGCGACGAAGAAGACCACTGGCTCCGCCAAGAAGGCTCCGGCCAAGAAGACCGCGGCCAAGAAGGCTCCCGCCAAGAAGGCCACCGGCACGGCCAAGAAGGCCCGGGGGTGAAGCCCGCAGCCAGGAAGGCTCCCGCCCAGAAGGCGGGCGGGTCCGGCCGCTAGGCCCGGGAGCTCCCGACGGCCCCCGTCCGCCGCCGGCTGGACGCCGAGCTGGTCCGCCGGGGGCTCGCCCCCAGCCGGGCGATCGCGCGCGAGGCCGTGGACGCGGGCCTGGTCACCGTCGACGGTGCCCCGGCGCTGAAGGCCTCCCGCCTGGTGGCGCCACACGAGGCCGTGCTGGTGCTGGAACGTCCGCGGTTCGTGTCCCGGGGCGGGGACAAGCTCGACGCGGCGCTGGACCGCTTTGCGGTCGATCCGACGGGCGTGCGCGCGCTCGACGTGGGGGCGTCGACCGGCGGCTTCACCGACTGCCTGCTCCAGCGGGGAGCGACGCAGGTGGTGGCGGTGGACGTGGGCCACGACCAGCTCCACGAGCGGCTGCGGGCCGATCCCCGCGTCGACAGCCGCGAGCGGCTCAACGTGCGCGAGCTCCACGCGGGCGACCTCGGCGAGCCGTTCGCCTTGGTGGTGGCCGACCTGTCCTTCATCTCCCTGCGCACGGTGCTCGACAACCTCTTGGACCTCGCGGCGCCCGAGGCCGATCTGGTGCTCCTGGTCAAGCCCCAGTTCGAGGCCGGCCGGCGGGAGGCGTCCCGCGGGCGGGGCGTGATCCGCGAGCCCGCGGTGTGGCGCCGGGTGCTCGACGACGTGGTTGACGCGCTAGGGGCGCGCGGAGCCGCCATCATGGATGCGATGGTGTCCCCGATAACCGGCACGGGCGGGAACGTCGAGTTCCTCGTCCATGCCCGCACTGCCCCGGCGCGCGCACCCGGCCCCGTCGACCTCGGCACCGTCGTCGACGATGCCTTGGCGCGTGCCCGCCACTAGGACGGAGCCATGGCCGTCATCGGGATGATCCTCCACCACGAGCGCGCTCAGGCCGCCGAGCTGGCCCGCGACGCGGCCGACTGGCTGGCCGAGCGCGGCCACGAGGTGCGCTTCCCGATGCGCGACGCGCGCATCGCCGACCTGGCGGCCGCCGGTTGCCCCGAGGAGGCGTTCGCCCGAGGCCTCGACCTGGCCGTCAGCCTGGGCGGCGACGGCACCATGCTGCGCACGGTCGACCTGGTGGCGGCCGAGGGCGTCCCGGTGGTGGGCGTGAACGTGGGCCAGCTCGGCTACCTGACCGAGGTCGAGCCGGCCGGGCTGCGGATGGCGCTCAAGCGCTTCCTGGCCGGGTCCTACGAGGTCGAGGAGCGCATGCTGCTGCGGGTCACGGTGGACGCGCCGGGCTTCGAGGCTTTCGCCGATTCACCCGCCCGCCAGCCGGCCACCATGCGCCACACGAGCGACGGACGCTCGTTCGTCGCGCTCAACGAAGCCGTGCTGGAGAAGACCCCGATGGGGCACACGGTGCGCCTGGGTGTCAGCATCGACGGTGAGACGTTCACCCCGTACGCTGCTGACGGCCTGATCGTCGCCACCCCCACGGGGTCGACGGCGTACGCCTTCTCGGCGCGGGGACCGATCGTCGAGCCGACCCATCGCTGCCTGTTGATGACCCCTGTCTCACCGCACATGCTGTTCGACCGCTCGCTGGTCCTCGACCCGTCCGCGCGCGTCCGCATCGAGGTGGCGGGGGACCGGCCGGCCACGCTGTCGGTCGACGGCCACAACCTGGGCACCCTCGGCCAGGGCGACGCGGTGACCTGCACCGCGGCCTCGCTGTCCGCCCGCTTCGTGACGTTCGGGCCGCGCGACTTCCTGCGCATCCTCAAGGCCAAGTTCGGGCTGAGCGACCGGTGAGGGCGAGACGGATGACACGAGACAGGGGCGGGCGGTGCTGCTAGAGCTGGCCGTGCGCGACCTGGGCGTCATCCCGGAGCTCCGACTGGTGCTCGGGCCCGGCATGACCGCGGTCACCGGGGAGACCGGGGCGGGTAAGACCATGGTCGTGGACGCCATCGAGCTCCTGGTCGGCGGGCGGGCCGATCCGATGCTCGTGCGCACCGGGGCCAGCGAAGCGTGGGTCGAGGGCCGCTTCGTACGCGCCGGCGACCCCGCCGGCGATGGCGAGTCCCGTGAGGTGGTGCTGTCTCGGGCCATCCCCCGAACCGGCCGCAGCCGGGCCTACATCGACGGCCGGCTGGCCACCGCGGGCGAGCTGGCGGCCCTGGGGGCCGCCCTGGTCGACCTGCACGGCCAGCACGCGCACCAGTCCCTCCTGCACTCGGCCGCCCAGCGCGAGTCGCTCGACCGCTTCGGCGGCGTCGACCTCGACCCGCTGCGGGCGGCGCGCTACGACGTGGCCCACGTGGTCGACGAGCTCACCGCCCTCGGCGGCGACGAGCGGGCCCGGGCCCGCGAGCTCGACCTGGTGCGCTACCAGGTGGGCGAGATCGACGGCGCCGCCCTGGAGGGGCGCGACGAGGACGAGCGGCTGGAGGCCGAGGAGGACCTGCTGGCCGACGCCGCCGCCCACCGCGCCGCCGCGTCCGGCGCACTCGCGGCCCTCAGCGGCGACGGCGACGGCAACGGTCCCTCCGACGGCGCCGCTTCCGCCTCGGACGCGCTGGGTGCCGCGG
>JBKPRV010000185.1:0-17697 GCA_046734715.1 Actinomycetota bacterium
CTCTGGCCGTTCGCCGTCGGCGGCGCCAAGGTCGCGACCAGGTCGCCTGTGGAGCTGGGGTATGCCATCGTTGCCGGGACATCGAGAATCTGCTCGATGCCTCCGTCATGCCAGTTCCACGTCACGATCTCGCCCCGCCCCTCGTTGGGCGGTTCGGTGGGCAACCGTGTCGTGAAGATATGACCGCCGTCGGGCGTGAAGAAGACCCCTGCCAACGCGACGCCGATCTCCTCCTGCCTGACGGCGACCACGAGGCCGGTGCGGTCGACGATGGTCGCACGCCCGGTGCGACCGTCGTTGGCGGCGACGGCCGGGAGGTTGCCGTCGCGGCTCCAGCTCACGGCCATGAAGGGTGCCAACGCGGGGCCGGCATCGACGGTGAAGGCGTCGTGACCGGTGGCCATGTCCCACACCCGCACGCTCCCGTCCAATCGGACCGCTGCGATCAACCGGTCGTCGGGACTCACGGCCAGGCGGAACACGTCGGCGCCCGACACGCCTGTGTTCTGGCCCGGAAGCGCCGAGGACGCACCGGGCGGTGCGCCTAGCGTCCGCAGGTGAGCGAATGTGCGCGCATCACAGACGACCACCGAGCCGGCCTCGCCGGCGGTGACGAGCCGGCGGCCGTCGGACCCAAGACCGCCACGCCCACACCAGCAGTGTTCGCCCGCCGTCACCCCCGTCAACAGCACCGTTACCACGCTGTTACCCCAGCGGCAGGTCTCTGGCACCACCCGGTGCGACGACTTCCGTCATGGCAATCACCATCCGAAACACCTCACCCGAAACACCCGAGCCCCCACCGGACCAACCCCCCTCCCGCTCACGCACCACGGTCCTCGCCTGGGCCGCAGTGCTCGCCGCCGGCGCCGCCGCCGCGGCACTTGCCGTCGCCACCCTGGCCACCGACACCCACGACCAGCCCGGCCTGGTCCAGGACCCCGCTGGCAGCCGGCAGGCATGCCAGTGGACAACCGAGGGCAGCGAAACGGTCTTCCCCGCGCCCGGCATCGGCGGCCCACCGACCCCAGAGTCCATCCTGATCTTCGAGAGCTGCGACGGCCGGCTGACGGGACACCTCGCCTGGCTGAACCTCGGCCCGGAACGCAGTCAACCAGGCGGCGGCGACTCCGGCCTGGTCAACCCGTGGGAGGCCGGCAACGCAGCCGTCGAGCGCTACCTGCGCGAACTGAACCCCGAGTGCGACCCCGCCGAGCCGTGATCCTCATCCGATGCATGCACCTCAGGCGGTCTTGACGATGTATACGTCACACGGAGCGTGGTGCGCGATGTGGTTCGCCACGCTCCCGAGGAGTCTCCCTGGACCCTGCATGCGGACGTTGCCTACGAAGATGACCGAGGCGTCGACCTGCTTGGCCGTGTCGAGGATGACCTTCTCCGGGTTGCCTTTGGCTGCTACTCCCCGCGCCGGGATGCCGTATTCGGTGCCGAGGCGCGCCGCAGTCTGCTCGGCGAAGGCGGTCGCCTCTTGCGCGGTGCTGACGACGTAAGTGTCACTCCCGACGCCGACCTCGTCGACGTCGTCGGTGCCATAAGCAGTCACGACGACCAGGCGGGCACCCATCGTTGCCGCCACCTTGCCGGCCCGTTCGACTGCTTTGGCGGCGGTCTCCGAGCTATTCGCTCCGACGACGACGGTTTCCATGCCACGGACGCTAGTCCGTAATTCCATAGTGTCAGGAGAACGTTGGTAGCCGAACGCGGGAGCTGGCCGTAGCGCCTCCCAGCGCGCTCGTTGGGTCTAGTTGCTGCGGTCGAGTCAGCTGGCCACAGCGATGCAGGCGTTGTCGAAGGCCTCCAGGTCGTTGATGCTCGGCATAACTATGTGGACACCATCGGAGCGCAGGCGGTCGAGGCTGGGGCGGTAGGCGGTCCGGTGGATCGTTGAGGGATCCGTTGACCCGGGGCACCAGGGCTACGGTGTTGCGACTGCACATCCAGTCGACGTCGGAGACGCTCGACCTGGCGGCCGTGACGCCCGAGCGCGTGCCGAACAGCGCTCTCGCGCTGCGTCCCTGCTTGCTCGGGATCAGCCTGCCGGGCGGATGTCGAGGCCGAACAGCGCCTCGAAGCGGGCGTAGTACTCGTCGTCGCCCCCCGCGGTGCCGAGGGACACCCAGTCGGCGTCGCTCATGCGCTCGCGCCCCCGGACGAGGTGGTCGCCGCCCCACGACGTGCGGTAGCGAAGCTCGGGACGGTCGGCGGTGACCGCGTGATGGATCACCTCGGCCACCTCGAACGGGTCGGTGGCGTTGGCGATGCCCGTGGCGTACATCTGGAACATGCGCCGGTAGTGGTCGTCGTAGGCGCCGGAGGCGTTGGGGGCGTCGATGGTCTTGGCGAAGATCGCCGACTTGGTGATGCCCGGCTCGATGATCACGACCCGGATGCCGAACGGCGCCACCTCCTGGGCGAGGCCCTCGCTGAGCCCCTCGAGCGCCCACTTGGACGCCACGTACGGCGACTGAGCCAGCGCGGCGACTCGGCCTGCGATCGAGGTAACGTTCACGATTGCGCCGCTCCCCCGCCGGCGCATCTGCGGAAGGACCGCCTGGGTGCAACGCACGACGCCGCAGAGGTTCACGTTCATGACGTCGAGGTACTGGGCCGAAGTGGTCTCCTCGGTCACGCCGTTCCCGCCGACGCCAGCGTTGTTCACCAGCACCTCGACGTGGCCAGCACGCTCGATGATCTCGTCGAAGCCGCGCCTGACCGATGCGTCGTCGGCGACGTCGAGCTCGACGAGCTTCACCTCGACGCCCCGCTCGGCGGACATGACGGCGAGCTTGGTGGCCCGCTCCTTGCTCCGCACCGTCCCGTAAGCGTCGTAGCCCTGGGCGGCGAGATGAATCGCCGTGGCGCGGCCGATACCCGAGTTCGCGCCGGTCACGACGGCGACAGGAGACCCCGTAGACATGCCCAGAGGGTAGCCACCTCCCCCTGCCCCGCCGGTAATATAGACATACCAGCATTACCGACCTAGTGTCGGAGTCATGTCACGGCCGTTGCTCGCCCCGCCGCTGCCCTCGTCGCTCGACACGGCCAGCGAGACGTTCGAGCGCAACCGGCTGGACATGGTCGAACAGCTCGGTGTGCTGAACGCTCTGCTCGACCAGGCCGAGGCGGGGGGCGGCCCCGCGGCCATGGACCGGATGCGGTCACGCGGCAAGCTCCCGATCCGCGAGCGCATCGCCAACGTGCTCGATCCGGACAGCCCATTCCTTGAGATCAGCCCGCTGGCGGGCTACGGATCGGACTACGTCCTCGGCGGCGGCATGGTGGTGGGCATCGGCGTGATCGCCGGCACCGAGTGCGTGGTGATGGGCAACGACGCGTCGGTCCTCGGTGGTGCGCTCACGCCGTATGCGCTGAAGAAGTGGATGCGCGCCATCGAGATCGCTCGCGACAACCGCATCCCCTACGTGAGCTTCGTCGAGTCGGCCGGCGCCGACCTGCGGGTGCAGACCGGCGGCGACGCGGGCCGGCGGCGGGCCCAGACCGAACACTTCGCGGAGTCCGGCCGGGCGTTCTACGAGATGATCGAGCTGTCCAGGCTCGGCATCCCGACGGTGTGCGTGGTGTTCGGGTCGTCGACGGCGGGAGGCGCCTACCAGCCGGGGCTGTCGGACTACGTGATCGTCGTGGAGGAGCAGTCGAAGATCTTCCTGGCCGGCCCGCCGCTGGTGAAGATGGCCACCGGCGAGGAGAGCGACGACGAGACGCTGGGCGGCGCCCGCCTCCACGCCGAGGTGTCGGGGTTGGGCGACTACCTGGCCACCGACGAGATGGACGCCATCCGCATGTGCCGGGAGGTGGTCTCGCACCTCAACTGGCGCAAGGCCGGGCCCGAGCCGGCGCTCGACGCGGAGGCGCCGATCCACGACCCCGACGAGCTGCTCGGGTTGGTCAGCCGCGACCTGCGCCAGCCCGTCGACGTGCGCGACGTCGTCGCCCGGGTGGTGGACGGCTCCCGCTTCGAGGAGTTCAAGCCCCGCTACGGCTCGACGGTGGTGTGCGGCTGGGCCCAGGTCCACGGCTACCCGGTGGGGATCGTCGGCAACAACGGGGTGATCTACCCCGAAGGCGCGGAGAAGGCCGCTCACTTCATCCAGCTCTGCAACCAGGTCGATGTCCCGCTCGTGTTCCTGCAGAACATCACCGGCTACATGGTGGGTCGCGACTTCGAGGCGGCCGGGATCATCAAGAAGGGCTCGCAGATGATCAACGCCGTCACCAACTCGACCGTGCCGCACCTCACCGTCATCATCGGCTCCTCGTACGGCGCCGGCACCTACGGGATGTCGGGCCGGGCGTACGGCAACCGGTTCACGTTCCTCTGGCCGACAGCGAAGATCGCCGTGATGGGGCCCAAGCAGATCGCGGGCGTCATGTCGCAGGTGCGCCGGGGGCAGGCGGCGCGCAAGGGACTCGAGTTCGACGAGGAGGAGGACGCCAAGATCGTCGCTGCGGTCGAGGAGACGCAGGAGAAGGGCTCGCTCGCCCTCGTCGCCACCGGCGCCGTGAGCGACGACGGCATCATCGACCCGCAGGACACGCGCACCGTGCTCGGCCTGTGCCTGTCGGTGGTGCGCAACCGGGCGATCGAGGGCACCGCCAGCTACGGCGTGTTCCGCCTGTGACGGCGATGGGCACACCATTCACGACCCTGCTCGTCGCCAACCGTGGCGAGATCGCCAGCCGGGTCTTCCGCACGGCACGCACGATGGGCCTGCGGTGCGTGGCGGTCTACGCGGACGCCGACATGCACGCCCCGTTCGTCGGACAGGCCGACGAGGCCGTCCGGGTGCAGCACGGCTACCTCGACCGTCCTGCGATCATCGCCGCCGCGCTGGCGACCGGCGCCGACGCGATCCACCCGGGGTACGGCTTCCTCTCGGAGAACGCAGCGTTCGCGGCCGAAGTGGGGGCGGCCGGTCTGACCTGGGTCGGGCCGCCGCCCGATGCGATCGAGGTCATGGGCGACAAGCTGGCCGCCAAGCGCGCCGCGGTCGAGGCCGGCGTCCCGACCCTGCGCTCGTGCGATGACCCGACGGCCGACGGTGAGATCGGCTACCCCCTGCTCGTCAAGGCGGCCGCCGGCGGGGGTGGCAAGGGGATGCGCGTCGTCGAGTCGGCGGGCGACCTGCCCGAAGCGGTCGCCACCGCCCGGCGCGAGGCGGCGAGCGGCTTCGGCGACGACCGTGTCTTCCTCGAGCGCTACGTCACTCGGGCGCGCCACGTCGAGATCCAGATCCTCGGCGACGCCCACGGCGCTCTCGTCCACCTGGGTGAACGCGAGTGCTCGATCCAGCGGCGCCACCAAAAGATCATCGAGGAGTCGCCGTCACCCGTCGTCGACGCCGACCTGCGGGCCGCCATGGGCGATGCTGCGCTGCGGCTGGCAGGGGCCATCGGCTACGCGTCGGCCGGCACCGTCGAGTTCCTCGTCGACGACGTCACCGGCGAGTTCTTCTTCCTCGAAGTGAACACTCGGCTGCAGGTCGAGCACCCGGTCACTGAGGAGGTCACGGGCATCGACCTCGTCCGCGAGCAGCTGCGCGTCGCCGCCGGCGAAGCGCTCGGCTATGGCGAGGACGCGGTCTCGTTCCACGGCCACGCCATCGAGGCCCGGCTCTACGCCGAGGACCCGGCCGCCGGGTTCCTGCCCGCCACCGGCACGCTCGCCGCCTTCGCGCCGGCCACCGAGCCGGCCGTCCGGTGGGATTCCGGGGTCGAGGCCGGCTCGGTCGTGAGCGTCGACTTCGATCCGATGCTGGCCAAGGTCGTGGCCCACGCTCCGACGCGCGCCGAGGCCGCCGCGCGCCTGGCGCTGGCGCTCGAGCGCCTCCACCTCGCCGGGGTCGCGACCAACCGTGACTTCCTTGCCGCCACGCTGCGCCATCCCGCGTTCCTGGCCGGCGATACCACCACCGACTTCCTCGACCGCGTTGCCCCGGCGACCACGCTCGTGCTCCCCGAGGGCGATCTCGAGCGCTCGGCCACGCTGGCCGCCCTCTGGCTGCAGGGCGAGAACCGGGCGCAGGCCCCGGTGCTCTCGACCGTCCCGAGCGGGTGGCGCAACGGACGCCTGCCGGCCCAGCAGGTCTTGCTCGCCCACGGGGACGACGTGATCGACGTGCGTTACCAGTCGCTCCGCGATGGCTCGTTCGCCCTGGGTGACCGCGGCGATGGCGGCACCGCCCACATCCACCGGTGGTCGCCGGCCGAGATCGACGCGGAGATCGACGGCCGGCGCATGGCGACGAAGGTCACCCGCGCCGGCAACCGCCTCTACGTGCAGGCCGTCCGCGGCACGGTCGCCTTCCGCATCGTTCCCCGCTTCGTGGTGCCCGGCGCGGCGGGGCCGGCGGGCGGGCTCACGGCGCCCATGCCCGGTGTCGTGCTCGACGTCCGCTGCGTCCCCGGGGACCAGGTCGACCCCGGCCAGACCCTTGTCGTCCTCGAGGCGATGAAGATGGAGCACGTCGTTCGGGCACCGGCCGGCGGCGTGGTCTCCGACGTGCGCGTGGCCAAGGGACAGCACGTCGAGAACGGCGCGCTGCTGCTGGTGTTCGAGCCAGCCGGCGGCCCCGCCAGCGAGGACGCCCCGTGAGCGCTCCGATCCGGATCGCCAACTGCTCCGGCTTCTACGGCGACCGCCTCTCCGCCGCCCGGGAGATGGTCGAGGGTGGTCCCATCGACGTGCTCACCGGCGACTGGCTCGCCGAGCTCACGATGTTGATCCTCGCCCGCACCCGGGCCACCCGGCCGGGCGGCGGGTACGCCCGCAGCTTCGTCACCCAGATGGAGCAGGTGATGGGGACGTGCCTCGACCGCGGTATCAGGGTCGTCGCCAACGCGGGCGGCCTCGATCCGGACGGCTGCGCCGACGCTGTCGCGGAGGTGGCCGCCGCGCTGGGCCTGTCACCCACCATCGCCTACGTCGACGGCGACGACCTGCTGCCCCGGCTCGACGAGCTCGTGGCCGCGGGCGTCGACCTGGCGCACCTCGACACCGGCGAGCCCCTCGGCGACACGAGCCGGTTCGTCAGCGCCAACGCCTACCTCGGGTGTTGGGGAATCGTCGAGGCGCTGAACCGCGGCGCGGACATCGTCGTGACCGGCCGCACCACCGACGCCGCAGTGGTGTGCGGACCGGCGGCGTGGCATCACGGCTGGTCCCGCGATGACTGGGACGCGCTGGCCGGTGGTGTGGTCGCCGGGCACGTCATCGAATGCGGCACACAGGCAACCGGAGGCAACTACTCGTTCTTCACCGAGGTGCCGGGCATGACCCGCACGGGCTTCCCGTGGGCCGAGGTGGCGGCCGACGGGTCATCGGTGATCGGCAAGCACGACGGCACCGGGGGAGAGGTGTCGATCGGCACCGTCACCTCGCAGCTGCTCTACGAGATCGGCGCCCCGGCGTACCTCGGCCCCGATGTCACGGCGCGGTTCGACACGGTGGAGCTCGACCAGGTCGGCCCCGACCGTGTGCGCATCCGGGGCGCCCGGGGCGAGCCGCCCCCGCCCACCCTCAAGGTCGCCATGAACGAGCTGGGCGGCTACCGCAACGACATCGGCGTCGCCCTCACCGGCCTCGACATCGAGGCCAAGGCGCAGCTCGTCGAGGACGCCTTCTGGGAGGCGTGCCCCTACAAGCCGTTCGACTTCGCGGAGGTGACCACGCGGCTGGTCCGCACCGACAAGCTCGACCCCGCCACCAACGAGGAGGGCGTCGCCGTCTGGCGGCTGACCCTCAAGGACCCCGACGAGCGCAAGGTCGGGCGCGCCGTCTCCAACGCCATGGTCGAGCTCGGCCTGGCCACGATTCCGGGCTTCTTCGGGGTCGGCGGCGGGCCCCGGGAGGGCCGGCCCTACGGCGTATACCGACCGGCGGCCGTGCCCGCGGAGTTGGTGCCCCAGCACGTCGCGGTCCTCGGCGGCGACCGGACCGTCGTCGACTCGGTGGCGACGCCGCGATCCGGCACCGTGCCGGTGTCGCCCGCACCGGGCCCCGACGCGGCGCCACCGGGCGGCGCGACCATCGCTGCCCCCCTCGGGCGCGTCGCCGGCGCCCGCTCGGGCGACAAGGGCGGCAACGCCAACCTCGGCGTGTTCGCCCGCAGCGACGAGGGGTGGGCGTGGCTCGACGGCTTCCTCACCGTCGACCGGCTGCGGGCGCTGCTGCCCGAGACGGCCGACCTCGGCATCGACCGCCACCGGCTCCCGGCCCTGCGCTCGCTCAACTTCGTGATCCACGGGCTGTTGCAGGAGGGTGTGGCGGGGTCCACCCGCCAGGATCCCCAGGCCAAGAGCCTCGGCGAGTGGCTGCGCGCGCGGGTCGTCGACATCCCGGCTGCGCTGCTGCCGGACGCCTGACGATGGACTTCGACCTCCCGCCCGCAGACGATCCCCGCCGGCTGGCAGTGCGCGCTTGGCTCGAGGCCAACCCCCGTCCGACCGGGCGCCAACTAGCCGCTGCCGGCTACGTGGTACCGCAGTGGCCGCCGCCCTGGGGCCTCGACGCCGACCCGATTCACCAACTGATCATCGACGACGAGCTGGACAGGGCCGGCGTGCATCGTCCCGGGGGCATCGGTATCGGCTGGGCGGCGCCGACCCTCCTGGTCGCCGGCACTGCGGAACAGCAGCAGCGCTTCCTGCCCGGGATCCTCAGCGGCGAGGACCGTTGGTGTCAGCTCTTCAGCGAGCCGGAGGCCGGGTCGGACCTGGCCGGCCTGTCCACCCGGGCCGAGCGCGACGGCGACGAGTACGTCGTCACCGGTTCCAAGATCTGGTCCAGCGGCGCCCACCAGAGCCGCTACGGGATCCTGATCGCCCGCACCGACCCGGACGTGCCGAAGCACCGGGGCATCTCGTACTTCGTCTGCCCGATGGACCTGCCCGGCATCACGCTGCGGCCGATCGTGGACATGACGACGGCACACGCGTTCAACCAGGTCTTCCTGGACGGTGTGCGGCTCGCGGCGTCGTTACGGGTCGGCGATGAGGGCGCAGGGTGGCGGCTCGCCAAGGTCACGCTGTCCAACGAGCGGGTCATGCTCTCCTCCTCCGGTTCGCTGTGGGGGTCGGGGCCGTCCGCCGCGATGCTGCTCGACCTCGTGCGAGCCGACGGCGGCGTCGCCGATCCCCGGTTGCGGCAGCGACTGGCGGCCGTGCACTGCGAGGCCGAGGTGCTGCGACTCAACCGGCTGCGCACGCTGAGCGCGGGCCTCGCCGGGCGTACGCCCGGGCCCGAAGCGTCGATCCAGAAGGTCATGGCCGACGAGCACGGCCAGCACGTCATGGCGCTGGCGAAGGACCTCGCCGGTGCCGCGGGGATGCTGGAGGGGTCCGGGCCCGCCGGCGACCTGCCCGAGTCGGCCCGCACCGGCGCCACCGAGGTCAACGTCCGCCGCGATCTGTTCCCCGGCGTCGAGCCGATCTGGCACTACGGGTTCCTGTTCGCGCCCGCGCTGACGCTCGGTGGGGGCACGTTCGCCATCCAGCGCAACATCGTCGCGGAGATGGTTCTCGGCCTGCCCCGTGACCCGAGGCCGACATGACGTCTGTCCCCGAGGTCGCGATCGACGAGACGCAGCGGCGGCTCCGGGCGGTGCGGCGTCCCCGGCCCGTGCTCGCCCGGGAGCGGGAGCGGGCGCTGACCGACCGCCAGCGCGAGCTGCTCGACCAGATGGAGCACCTGTTCGCCAACGGCTTCGCCGACCTGACGATGGCCGGGCTCGCGGCGCGCCTCAACTGCTCGCTCCGCACGCTCTACGCCCTGGCCGGCGGCCGCGACGAGCTGGTGCTGATCGTCGTCGACCGCAGTCTGTGGCGCACCGGGAGGGTGGCGCGCGACGCCATCGGCCACGACCTCGCGCCACTGGACGCCGTCCGCGCCTACCTCGAGGCCGCGACGGTGGCGGTGAGCGGCTGGACCGAGCCGTTCGCGCGCGATCTCGCGGCCGTGCCGGCGGCCCGGCAGCTCGCGGGCGAGCACGACGAGTACCTGTTCGCGGTGACCCGCACACTGCTCGACCTCGGCGTCGAGCGTGGCGACATCCCGGACGTCGACACCGCGGCCGTCGCCCGGGTGCTGGCCGGCCTCGGCGGCTTCCTCTCGCGGCCGCACGTCATCCCGACGCTCCGGTCGTCGCCGAAAGAGGCCGCGGACGGCGTCGTCGACCTCGTGCTGCGGGGGCTGATGTCCCTACCGATGGAGGAGCGCCCGTGA
Organism: Actinomycetota bacterium; assembly: GCA_046734715.1. Taxonomy (GTDB): domain Bacteria; phylum Actinomycetota; class Acidimicrobiia; order Acidimicrobiales; family VFJN01; genus ZC4RG19. Next base: position 10,262 of record JBKPRV010000185.1, read on the forward strand.
CCGACGTTCGCGAGGTGGCCGCCGATCTGCACGCCGAGCAGGAGTCGCTCGACGCCGTCGTGGCCCGCCTGACCGACGAGCAGTGGGGGCTGCCGACGCCGAGCCCCGGGTGGTCGGTGGCCGATCAGATCGGCCATCTGACCTACTTCGACGGGGCCGCCGCCACCGCCATCGCCGACCCGGAGGCGTTCAGGGCGTCCGTGAACCAGCTCATGGCCGCGGACGACAGGGACGCGCTCACCCTGCACCGTCACCTGTCCTCGCCGGAGCTGCTGGCGGCGTGGCGGGCCAACCGCCGCCGGCTCGCCGACGTCGCGACCGGCCTCGGGGACGACACGCGGGTCGCGTGGTACGGGCCGTCGATGGGCGCCAAGTCGTTCCTCACCGCGCGGCTCATGGAGTGCTGGGCCCACGGCCAGGACGTCGCCGACGCGCTCCGCGTCGAGCGGGCGGCGACCGACCGACTCCGCCATGTCGCCCGGCTCGGCGTCCTGACCCGGGGCTGGTCCTACGTCAACCGCGGCCTCGCACCGCCGGCAGGCGACGTCCGGGTGGAGCTGACGGGACCGTCCGGCGCGCTCTGGCGCTACGGGGCCGAGGATGCGGTCGGTGTCGTGGTGGGGCCGGCGCTCGACTTCTGCCTCGTGGTCACCCAACGCCGCCATCCCGACGACACGGCTCTCCAGGTCACCGGCGACGTCGCCCGTGATTGGCTGGAGCGGGCGCAGGCCTTCGCCGGTCCCCCGACGGACGGTCCGGGCCCGAGGAGCGCGTGATGGCGGTCGTCGAGACCGAGCTCAGCGGCGGCGTGCTCACGGTCACCCTCGCGGACGAGGCGAACCGCAATGCTCTCAGCGCCCGGCTCGTCGGCGAGCTCGTGGACGCGCTCGACGACGCCGACGCCGATCCCGCGGTGCGGGTCGTCGTGCTCACGAACCGGGGCCGCGTGTTCTGCGCCGGCGCCGACCTGTCCGAGCGCACCGCCGAGGACGCCCCGGCGGCGGCCCACAGCCCGGAGGGGCTGTTCGGCCGCTTCGCCCGGTCGCCCAAGCCCTACGTGGGGCGCATCGCCGGGCACTGTGTCGCCGGTGGCATCGGGCTCGCCGCCGCCATGGACATCTCGATCGCGGCCGAGGACGCCAAGTTCGGGTTCACCGAGGTGCGCGTGGGTGTGGCGCCCGCGGTCATCTCGGTGGTCTGCCTGCCGAAGCTGCGGCCGGCCGATGCCCGTGCCGCGTTCCTGCGCGGCAACCGGTTCTCCGCCACCGAGGCCGCGGGCATGGGTCTCATCAACGCCGCCGTGCCCGCCGACCGGCTCGACGACGAGATCGACGCGGTCGTGACCGACCTGCTGGCCGGTGGACCCGGCGCCATCGCCGCCGCGAAGCGGCTGCTGGCGGAGGTGCCCGGCACCCGTGTCGACGAGGCGTTCCGTTGGACCGGCGAGCTATCGGCGCAGCTGTTCGCCACCGAAGAGGCCAGGGAGGGCATGCGTGCCTTCCTGGAGAAGCGCCCAGCCGCGTGGATTCGCCCGCCGCCGGGGAAGGGAGCCTGACCATGCGCACCGCCGTCACCGACATGTTCGGCATCGACGTGCCGATCCTGGCGTTCAGCCACTGCCGAGACGTCGTGGCCGCGGTCACCAAGGCCGGGGGCATGGGTGTGCTGGGTGCAGCCGCACACACACCCGAGCAGCTCGAGATCGACCTCGACTGGATCGAGGCCGAGATCGGCGACCGCCCGTACGGCGTCGACCTGATCGTTCCCGCTCGCTACGAGGGTTCCGACGAGGGCGGCCTGTCGATCGAGGCCGTGCGGGCTCTCATCCCGCCCCAGCATGTGGCGTTCGTCGACGACATCCTCCACCGCTACGAGGTGCCGGCGCTGCCCGACGCCGACACCGACGGCGAACCATCGTCACGTGCCGGCCCGGTGGGGGACGCCGGCGCCGGGATGATCTTCTCGGCTGAGCGCGCCGGCCCGCAGCTCGACATCGCCCTCACCCGCCGGACCGCGCTGGTGGTGAACGCGCTCGGACCGCCGACGCCGGACATGATCGACCGCGCCAAGGCCGAGGGCCGGCTGGTCGGCGCGCTCGCCGGTGCCGCTCAGCACGCCGAGCGCCACGTCCAGGCCGGCGTCGACCTCATCGTGGCTCAGGGCTACGAGGCCGGCGGCCACACCGGCCAGATCGGAACCATGGTGCTCCTTCCGGAGATCGTCGACGCCGTCGGTGGGGTCCCGGTGATGGGGGCGGGTGGCATCGGGCGCGGGCGCCAGATGGTCGCGGCCATGGCCCTCGGCGCCGCCGGCGTGTGGTGCGGCTCGGTCTGGCTCACCACCGAGGAGGCGGAGACCCATCCCGTGGTCAAGGAGAAGTTCCTCGCCGCCACGTCGGCCGACACGGTCCGTTCGCGGTCGCGCACGGGCAAGCCGGCCCGCCAGCTGCGCTCGGCCTGGACCGACGAGTGGGATGACCCGGAGACGCCGATGCCACTGGGCATGCCGATGCAACCGGTGCTCATCGATGAGGCAATCCGGCGCATCGACCGGGCGGCCCACCGCAAGGGCTCGGGCGCAGAACGACTGGCCAACTACTACGTCGGACAGATCGTCGGCGCCATGAACCAGTCGAAGCCCGCGGCCCAGGTCGTGTACGAGATGATCGAGGAGTTCATCGAGGCGACCCAGGCGCTCGCCCGCCAGCTCGAGTCCTGATCTCTATCGTCCTTCTGAAGCCGCCATCTCCGACGGCTGGGTGCGTGGCGGCGCCGCCGGGACCGAGGTGAACCCGGCGTGAGCTTCGCCGATTCCACGCCGGCCAGCGCAACCGCGGGCCTCGACTGCAGGGGGGCGAGCCGGATGACCGCGATGTCGTCGCGGTTGTCCACCCTCAGGTCGAACGTCTCGGGCCCTGCGTGACCGAGCGTGGCAACTTGGGGGCGCCAGGCCAGTCCGGGATGTCCGCGCCGACGACGGCCAACGAGCCCGCCTTGCGGGACGGTGGCGACGCAGTGCGCCGCGGTCAGGACGATGCCGGCATCACCGCCGGGACGGCGAAGAGGACGCCGGGTCAAAGCCGCGCTGTGTGCGCTCACGAACTCGAAGTAAAGGACATCGGACAGCGTCGGCGCGGGCTCGGGCCTGCTGCCGTGGGAGCGATCCAGGTCATCCGCTCTGGGTTGAGAAACCAGCGCAGAACTCTCCCGGTTCGGGGGCGCCGGCCGGGGGCGAGGAATGCCGGCGCTCCCCCGTTGGATGAGTCGGTTGAGGCCAAGACCGAACCGGAGACCCACATGCGCCTCGCTGGCAAGCTCGACGGCCTCCGCAGTGCTCACGTCGAGGGACGGCTGCAGACCAACCTCATGGCCTGGCTGACCACGATCAGCCCATTGGGCCGACCGCACTCGGTCCCCGTCTGGTTCCTCGTCCAAGACGACGACACGATCGTGATCTACAGCCAGCCCGGCCAGCCGAAGCTGCGCAACATCGCCCAGAACCCACACGTCGCGCTCGGCCTCGACGTCACCCACCTCGGCGGCGACGTCATCCGCTTCGAAGGCACAGCCACACACGTGCCGGACCACCCGCCGGCCAACGACGTGCCCGCCTACCTCAGCAAGTACGTCGAACGCGTCGCCGCCATCTTCGGCACCCCCGACCAGTTCGCCCGCTCCTTCTCCGCGGCCATCCATCCTCTGGGCCTCGCCGTTCCACAGTCTGAGACAATGAGCGAGCGTCGACAACAGCGAGCCGGTGGCTGTCAGTGGGGCGGGCGAACGCGGCTGAGGCCGTAGCGCTGTAGTGATCGTTGCGCGACATCGTCTTCGCTCGAGCCGTCGTCGTAGGCAGGCGAGATCAACGGCGCCGCCGTCTCGACCCTGACCAGGACGATCGCTGCGACTCGGTGGGGTTCGAGCCCGCTGCGTTCCCGGTAGAAGCTCAGACCCGCCTCGTACGTGGGCCCGTCCCTGTGCACCGCGGCGGGGCCCTTGAAGCGGTACCCCTGGCGCAGGATCGGGTCGACCACGTTGACCTCAACGACAGTGTTCCCGGCCTCGATGTTGGCCACGGTCTGAGGCGAGTGCAGGTGGGCGAACACAAGGTGCTCGTCGTCCCACACCGCGGTGGTCCCCTTCGGCGACAGATTGGGCGTCCCGTCAGGGCACACCGACGCGACATAACCAAGCCGCTGTTCGTCAACGACACGCTTCATGTCCTCGTCAAGCACCCAAAGACCCTCCTCCGCAAGAACCATCCGCCGGCCTAGTCCATATTGGCGCACTCACTACCCGCCCTCCGCTCGCCCACTGGGGCGTCCCAGCCGTCGGCCGGTGAGTGGGCCGGTCGACGTCCAGCAGCTCCACCCAACGCTGCGAGTCAACGGCATGGGTGACGCCTCCATCGGATGGGTGCACGAACCCCTGCGGCCGCCCTCAGTTGGGCCGAGCGCCTGGACCTCGTCGGCCGCAATCCGGCGGCCAAGGTGCACCGCCTCGGGGGACGAAGTCGGACATCAACCCACCGACGCCGGCTGACATCATCCGCATGATCAGCACTCGATCGCGTACAGGCGCCATCGGTCGGGCACTCCTTTGAGGACATGCGTACCTCGCTCGGAAAAGGCCATGTCCGAACCGACCAGATGGCCCTTCACCGTTTCCGACACCACATCGGCCGCTGCCCCTGTGCCCCACATGTCGGCCAGGGCGTCAGCCCGTCGTTCCAAGCTCTCGGGTGGCAGTCCCCACGGGTAGTCGTCCTCCCTCACGAGATAGGCGAAGGTATCGACGAGCACCAGAGCTTGGACGCGTTCGGGATGGTGGGTGGCATAGCGGATGGCGGCCGGCCCGCCTAGGCCCGTTCCGAAGACTACGACCCGCTGACACCCGACGGCATCGAGCACCGACGTCACGTCGGAATCGCCGATCGCCCCGACCACACTGTCGCGGACATCGCCGCCTGACGCGCCCACGCCCCTGAGGTCGGCCATCACAACGCGGCTGAAGCCACCGAGACGCTTCGCGAACCGAACGAATCTGGGCTCATCTCAGAACAGATCTATAGGGACGCCCATCCCCGGGCGGAACCGGAGATCCAGTGCTCCGTCGCCACTGACCTGGTACGCGACGCTCACCCCATCAGGGGCCTTCGCATACCTGGTCACCGGCCGTTCGTCCACACCCAAGCCCTTCGACGCCCGTCACTCTTACGCGACCCGACGAGGCGCGCCTGTCCCAGCCATGATGCGCCCCGAATCAGGGACGTGTCCTCCATGCGGCAAACCGACGCTCGCGACCGCAAGCAAGCTGCGCTCACCGAACGGAGACCAGGCGCAATGATCTGCCGATCGGCTCGACCCAGGGTCCAGACCCAGGCGTCCCTGCGCCTCGGCCGCCTCTCGTCGGCGTCGATAGTGTTATCCACCGGGTTCCTTCGTCGCTCCAGACCCAAGGATCGGGTCTCTTCACAACGTACGCGGATTCGTCAGCGGAGGTCGGCCTTGGTAGGTCGTCAGGCCATAATCTGGCTGGATCGGGAGGGCCACTGGGGCGGTCTCCATGCTGAGATTGAACGAATGGCGATGGATCTCGCCTCGAGGGGCTGCTCTGTCGCGGTCATCGGGAGCTGCGAGCTGACCCTAGATCGACCGGGGATTGTGGTCGTACCGCCCGGTGAACCGCCATCCGTCCTATCGGGCTCTCTGGCCGAAATAATCCGTATCGCCACACCTAGTTCCGTACTGTATGTGGGCCGACTAGCGCCAGGCATGGAGGCACAACACCTCCTAGCGCTATGTCGCTTGCCGCCGATGCAACGTGGCTGGATTCGGTGTCCGACCACCCAGGATGCTCGGACACTTAGAAGAGTATTCAGCCGGCCCCCATCGTGGTCGCCATCGTTTCGCTGGTCGGTCCACGTGCTGAACCTTCGATCTGCTCAATACGTTCGACCACTGCTTCGGCGGTTTGGCGTGGATGCGGTCTTGATCGAGAACTCAAGCCACGGCCAGGGTCCAACAGCCACAGAACTCGACCCCGTATCGGTATTCCACTTCTCAGGCCGAGCCGCTGAGTCAAAGAACTTGCTAGCGCTCTTGCGCGCATGGTCGGTGACTGCCGGGGAGTCGTCCGCCACTGCGTCTTACGCTAATCTGCGAGTCCACACTTTGCCAGGACCCCTCGCCGCGACCGTCGCAAACCTTGCTGAGACCATCGAAGGCGTCGAGTTGTGTGGACCCTATCCGCGCGATACGCCTCCGTTTAAGTTCGGAGAGTTTCTCATTGTTCCATCGTTTCGCGAGGGGCATCCGAACGTGCTCGTCGAGGCGATGAGTCGCGGTGCGATCGTGATCGGCACAAAGATCCCTGGGGTGGAAGAGCATGTCTCGGCTAGCGGCGGCGTCCTGATCGATCGCCCATTCTCCTCCCCCAACATCGGACGCGCCCTACTCTCGGCACTGCGATTCTCGGCCCGCACGCGGCGAGAACGCAGCTTCCAGTCGCTCGTGTATTCCCGACGTTGGTGCCATTCCCTCAGCAGCGGTGCTCAGGCTGTGACCTCGAGCTGGGATCAGCCACGAACAGAGTACGAGAAGGGCTCAGCACGACGCTGAGGCCGTGTCGAAGGCGAATACCTCGCTGCCGCGGCGTGATCTCTTGTCAAACCTTGATGGCACGGAGTCAGCATCCACCGGTCAACCCCAGGATGGTCGGCGCTCAGGATCTCGAGGCTGATCCGCTCCTGCGACAGCCTTGTCCGGTGGTGTGGTCGTCGGGGTCGTCGTGGTGGTTACCGTTCGACGGGGACGCCGACGAGGGAGCCGTATTCGGTCCAGGATCCGTCGTAGTTCTCGACTGTGGGGTAGCCGAGCAGTTCGTGGAGCACGAACCAGGTGTGGGCGGATCGCTCGCCGATGCGGCAGTAGGCGATGACGCCGCGGTCGGGGTCGATGCCGGCGTCGTCGTAGAGGGCGTGGAGGTCGTCGGCGCTGCGGAAGGTGCCGTCCTGGTTGGCGGCTTTGCTCCAGGGGATGTTGACCGCACCGGGGATGTGTCCGGGCACCTGTGCCTGCTCCTGGGGCAGGTGCTCGGGGGCGAGGCGCTCGCCCCGGAACTCCTCCGGTGAGCGCACGTCGACGAACTGCGCTGATCTATCAGCACGCTACGGCCGAGCGGGACCCGGCTATCGCTGACGCCTTGGGTGAGATGATCGTCGCCAGCCTGGCCGACGAGGGCGACGACGATGACGGCCAGGGTGACGAGGACGAATGATCCGGGATCGTTCTGGCACGTGGCTGGCACGACGCATGTTCCGTGGCAAGCGGCCAGCACAGCCAGGGGGCGCTCGTCCTACAGGCTCACCTGGGGCGAAGCTGCGAGCTCGGGGGGCAGGACTCGAACCTGCAACACACAGGTCCAAAGACTGGCCCGACG